>CAZOIB010000042.1:0-9790 GCA_964579785.1 uncultured Lysobacter sp.
TCGGGAGCGTCTCGCGCACCTACTTCAGCGACAGCCTCGCCTTCACGGTCGTGCTGACCTTCATCGGGCTGGCGATCATCGGCGCGGGCGTGTGGTGGCAGCGCAACGAGGCTCGTCTCGCCAGCCGCCTGCAGTCGCTGCTTCCGGCCGACCTGCGCGAACTGCTCGAGGCACGGCGCAGCGCCGACGCAGGACGGAGTTGATGGCCGCGCGCTGGCGCCGGGCATTTGCCGGCCTGCTGCTGGCAACGATCGCTTGCGCGGCGAGCGCGCAGTGGCAGCCGACGCGCCCCCTGCGATTGGTCGTGCCGTTCGCGCCCGGAGGACAGCCGGATGTCGTGGCACGCGCTCTCGCCGTCCCGCTCGCGAAGGCGCTCGGACAACCCGTGGTGATAGAAAACCGGCCCGGCGCGGGCGGGATCGTCGCAGCCGACGCGGTCGCCAGGAGTGCGCCGGACGGGCACACGCTACTCCTGGGCACCAACGGACCGCTCGCGGTGAGCCCGGCACTGATGAAGGGCCTCCCGTACGACGTCGCGCGCGACTTCGCCTTCGTGACGCTGGTCGGCACCTCGCCGAACCTGATCGCCGTCAACCCTTCGCTCGGCGCGACCACGCTTGCACAAGTGGTGGCCAAGGCGAAGGCGCAGCCCGGCGAACTCAACTTCGCGTCCGTCGGCAAGGGCAGCGTGTCGCAGCTCGCGATGGAAAGCCTCAATGCCGCGGCCGGCATCGCGACGGTGCACGTTCCCTACAACGGCGGCGCGGCGGCCGTGGCCGCGCTCCTGGCCGGCGACGTGCAGCTGCTCTGCCTCAACCCGACGGCGTTGCTTCCCCATCTGCGCGAAGGCAAGGTCCGCGTGGTCGCGCAGACGGGGGCACGCCGCTCGCCGCTCCTGCCGGATGTGCCGACGGTGGCCGAGTCGGGCTATCCGGGATTCGAGGCGCCGGTCTGGATGGCCATCGTGGTCCCGGCGAGGACTCCGCCGGAAGCGGTGGGGCGGCTCCATGCGGAGCTCGCGCGCATCATTCGCGCGCCGGAATTGAAGGCGACGCTGTGGGGCCGGCAGTGGATCGAGCCGGTCGGTTCGTTGCCGGAGGAAGCCGCGCGCACCGTCGACGACGAGACGCGGAAATGGGTGCGCATCGGGCGTGCGCTGGACCTCGCGCTGGACTAGGAGGCCGGCCGCAGCCGCCCGGGGGCGCCCCGAAGCGGACGGGCATCCTTACTAAATACATGATTTTATTGAATAAAAGAATTCGTTCATCAATGAATAAATTTATTGACGCGGATCAAGCCGTGATTTAGATTCCGACACACACGCGGCCCCGAAGAGGCAGGCGGAACATTCCCGAGGAGGAGTCCATGGCAACCAGTCGGAAACACCCGATCCCGTTGTTGCGTACCGCCGTCGCGCTCGCCCTTGCGCAAGGCGCATGTATCGACCTGGCGCACGCGCAATCCCCGGAAGCGGGCAAGACAGAGGGGGCCGTGGCGGTCGAGCAGATGGTGGTCACCGCGCGGCGGCGCGAAGAGCTCATCCAGGACGTTCCAGGCGCTGTCAGCGCCTTTTCCGGTGCGGCCATCGAGCAGGCGGGCATCCAGGACATCACGGGCATCGCCGACCTGGTCCCGAACACGACCCTGAAGACCTCGCGTGCGACGAACTCGACGCTCACGGCGTTCATCCGCGGCGTCGGCCAGCAGGACCCGGTGCCCGGCTACGAGCAGGGCGTGGGCATCTACCTCGACGACATCTACCTGGCGCGCCCGCAGGGGGCGCTGCAGGACATCTACGACCTCGACCGCATCGAGGTCCTGCGCGGACCGCAAGGCACGCTCTACGGCCGCAACACCATCGGCGGCGCGGTGAAGTACGTGACCAAGCGCTTGTCGGCGAAGTCCGAGGTCAACGCCAAGGTCATGCTCGGGAACTATGGCGAGCAGGACCTGGTCGTTCGCGGCAACCTGGCGCTTTCCGACACCGTGCGCATCGGCGCCTCGGTGGCCTCGTTCAACCACGACGGCTACGGCACGAACGTCGTCAATGGCAAGGAGAACTACAACAAGGACGTGCTGGCCGGCCGCATAAGCGTCGAGTTGACGCCCTTGAGCAACCTATTCATCCGCTTCGCGGCCGATCGCACGCAGGACGATTCGCTTCCCAAGCAGGGCTATCGCCTGCTGCCGGGCACTCCTCCCGGCAACGAGCCGGTGCTCTCCGGCAACTACGATACGCACGCCAACCTCTACACCGTCCTCGGCAAGGAGCAGGAGGTCACGACGCGGGGCGAGTCGCTGCTGGTGGATTGGGCGATCGACCGCGACCTGTCCTTCAAGTCGATCACCGCGCACCGCAAGGGAGAGTCCACGGCGCCGATCGACTTCGACTCGCTCAACAGGACCCTGTTCGAGGCGCCGGCGTTCTACCACGACGACCAGAAGAGCCAGGAATTCCAGTTCACCTACACCGGCTCGAAGTGGCAGGGCGTGGCCGGCGCGTTCTTCATGAAGGCGAACGCGTTCGCCGAGTTCGACGTGCTCTACAACGCGGTCGTGCCGCAGGGCCTGTCGCTCTACACGATGGCCGACATCGACACGACGACCTGGGCGGCGTTCGCCGACGTGAGCTACGACTTCTCGGACAAGGTCAATTTCACGCTCGGAGGCCGCTACACGAGCGACCAGCGCGAAGCGCGCATCTACAAGCGCAACTACCTCGGCATGGCCGGCTCGCCGACGCTCGGCAACCCCGCCGCCATCGGGCTCGCGGTCAACACGGACATGCAGAAGAGCGACCTCGACCGGACCGACACCAAGTTCACGCCCAAGCTCGGCATCGGCTGGAAGTTCGCACCCCAGCAGAACCTGTATGGCTCGTACTCGGAGGGCTTCAAGGGCGGGATGTTCGATCCGCGCATGGACCTCGGCGGCAACCCCAACAGCGCGACATCGCTCGTGAAGCGCAAGGGCGTGGAGCCCGAGGAGGTCGCCAACTGGGAGCTCGGCCTGAAGTCCGCGTTCCAGGGCGGCCGAATCCAGACCAACATCGCCGCGTTCTACATGGACTACGAGAACGTCCAGATTCCCGGCTCGATTCCCACTTACGACGCCGCCGGGAACATCAACGGCTTTGCCGGGAACGTGACCAACGCCGGCAAGGCCAGGGTGATGGGCCTGGAGTTCGAAGGCGTGGCCCGCGTCACCGACCATTTCACGCTGAGCGGCATGCTCGGATTCATCAACGCCGAGTACAAGGAATGGATCGTCGCGAACGGCCTCACCGGAGCCGCGGCGGCCCTCGTGAACATCGCCTCCAGTGCCGAGTTCCAGAACACGCCGGAACGGCAGGCAAGCATCACCGGCGCCTACGACTGGCCGCTCGGGCTCTTCGGCAGGAGCGGCGGCCTCGTGCTGCAGGGCACGGCGTCGTACAAGAGCAAGGTCTACCAGTCGGAAATCGTCCGGCCGACCGGGATTGCCTCACTCGACCCCGTGGTGCCGCAGGCCCAGATGCTGGCGCAAAACGGCTTCACGCTGCTGGATGCGAGCCTCATCTGGACGAGCAAGGACCGGCGGGTCACGGCCGGGGTCGTCGGACGCAACCTCGCCGACAAGCGCTACAAGGTGGCGGGGTATCCGTTCGCGGGGTTCTACCCCAACCTCGTCACCGCGTTCTACGGCGACCCGCGCACGGTCAAGTTCGTCGGCAGCATCACGTTCTGACCGGAATGGATGGCGCCCCGGGAGACCGCGGGCGCCATCCGCCCTCCTGGAGGCACCATGTCCACATACGTCGACCTGACGTGGAAGGGCGAGGGCGACGTCGCGCTCTACGCCCGTGATTACGCCGGCAGCGGCGGCCCGGCGCGCTGCCCCGTCGTGTGCATCCACGGACTCACCCGCAACTCGGCCGATTTCGAGGAGGTCGCGCCCTGGATCGCGGCGCAGGGCCGGCGCGTGATCGCCGTCGACGTCCGCGGCCGCGGCCGCTCGGCGCGCGATCCGGATCCCGCGCGCTACAACCCGGGGGTGTACACGGCCGACGTGCTGAAGCTCCTGGACGATGCCGGCATCGCACGCGCCGTCTTCATCGGCACCTCCATGGGCGGCATCATCACGATGGCGATCGCGATGAAGCGCTTGCGGGCCATCGCCGCGGCCGTGCTGAACGACGTCGGACCCGTGATCGCGATGGCGGGCCTGAACCGGATCAAGGGCTATGTCGGCAAGGGCCGCCCCCTCGAGACCTGGGATGACGCCGCGGCCTACATCAAGTCCATCAACGAGGTCGCCTTCCCGGCCAACACGATGGACGACTGGCACGTCTGGGCGAGGCGCACGTTTCGCGCCGGCGAGGCCGGGCGCCCCGTCCTCGATTACGACCCGCAAATCGCCATCTCGGTGCAGGGTGCGAAACTCAAGTCGACTTCGCTGGTCGCGAAGCTGCTGTACCGCCGGCTGGCCCGCAACCGGCCAACGCTGCTCATCCGGGGAGGGAACTCCGACATCCTGGACCAGGAGGGGGCGCAGTACATGCGCAGCGCCGCTCCCCGCCTGCAATATGCCGAAGTGCCCGGCATCGGCCATGCACCCATGCTCATGGAACCCGCCGCACAGGCCGCGTTGTCGGGCTTCCTCGCGAGCGTCCCGTAGCGCGGGAGACTTTCCGGAATGATCGCATGATGCAACGAGCCGGAAAGTCGGCGTTGAAGCGGGGGCGGCCGGCGCGGGCGCCCAAGGCGGCGATCGAGATGCGCGAGCACCTCCTCGACCACGCCGAGGCGCTTTTCTCGCAGCATGGATTCCACGGCGTGACCATACGCGAGGTGGCGCGTTCGGCCCATGTGGACCCGGCGCTCCTGCACTATTATTTCGAGACCAAGCAGGGGATCTTCGACGCCGTTTTCGACCGGCGCGCCGAAGTGCTGAACGACGAACGCATCCGGTCCATGGAGAACTATGCGGTCGCTGCCGGCGGGCAAATCAGCGTCGAAGGGTGCATCGAGGCGTTCCTCGAGCCGATCCTGCGCCGCGCGATCGAGGGCGACCCGGGCTGGAAGAACTACTTCCGGCTGGTCGCGCTGGTCAACAGCAATGCGCAATGGGGCGGCGAGATGATGACGCGGTTCTTCGATCCGGTCATACGCCGCCTGATCGACCTGCTGCGCAGGTGCATGCCGGAGGCGGACGAGGCCAACCTGTTCTGGTGCTACCACTTCCTGTCCGGCGCGCTGACCCTGAGTCTTTCCGAGACCGGGCGCATCGACCGCCTGTCGGAAGGGCTGTGCGCCTCCACCGACGCAAAGGCCATCTACGGGCGGATGGTGCCCTTCATCGCGGCCGGATTCCGGCGCGTCTGCGAACCCGCGCCGCCAGTCGCGGCGGGTCGCGCGAAGCGAAACACACGCATTCCAGGGAGACCAACTTGAACCTTCGTACTCTTGCCATGGCGCTCGTCCTCTGGGCGGCAACCGGTGCCGCAAGCGGCCAGGAACTGCGCATCGCCCTCATCCTGGGCAAGACCGGGCCGTTCGAGGCGTATGCCAAGGAGACGGAAACCGGATTCATGATGGGCCTGGAATACCTGACCGGCGGGAAGATGGAACTGAACGGCCGCAAGCTCAAGGTCCTGGTGAAGGACGACCAGTTGAAGCCCGACCTCGCCAGGGCCGCGCTGGCGGAGGCCTACGGCGACGACAAGGTGGCGATCGCGGTGGGCACGACCTCCTCGGGTGCCACCCTCGCGATGCTGCCGGTTGCGCAGGAGTACAAGAAGATCCTGATCGTCGAGCCGGCGGTGGCCGACAGCATCACGGCCGAGAAGTGGAACCGCTACATCTTCCGCACCAGCCGCAACTCGACGCAGGACGGACTGGCCGCGGCCGCGACCTTCATGGGAGAAGCGAGCATCGCCATCCTCGCGCAGGACTACGCCTTCGGCCGGGAAGGCGTCAAGGCCGCGAAGGATGCGCTGGCGACCATGGGAGCCAAGGCGAAGATCGTGCACGAGGAGTACGCGCCGCAGAACACCACGGACTTCACGGCGCCGGTGCAGCGCATCTTCGACGCGATGAAATCGAAGCCGGCGCCGCGGATCCTCGTCATCGTCTGGGCCGGCCCGCACCCGCTGGGCAAGATCGCCGACCTGAAGCCCGAACGCTACGGGATCATCCTCGCGCCGGGCGGCAACATCCTGCCCGTGCTGAAGACCTGGAAGAGCTACGCCGGCACCGAAGGCTCGATCTTCTACTACTACGGGTTCCCGAAGAATCCGATGAACGACTGGCTGGTGGCCGAGCACCTGAAGCGCCACAAGACTCCCCCGGACATGTTCACCGCGGGGGGCTTCGCGGCCGCCAGCGCCGTGGTCACCGCGTTGCGGAAGGTGCCCTCCGCGGAGACCGAGAAACTCGTCACGGCGATGGAAGGCATGGACTTCGAGACGCCGAAGGGCAGGATGACGTTCCGCAAGGAGGACCACCAGGCGATGCAGTCGATGTACCATTTCCGGATCAAGAAGGAGCAGAAGGGCGAGTGGGACCTGCTCGAGCTGGTGCGCGAGATTCCCGCCAGCGAGCTGCCCGTTCCCATCCGCAACAAGCGCTGAACGCCCCGAGCGGCAACGCCTTGTCCGCGCTACCCGTCACGCACCCGGTGCTCGCGACGCATGGCCTCACCGTGCGCTTCGGGGGCCATGTCGCGGTGAACGCCGTGACGGCGGAATTCCTGCCCGGGACGCTGACCGCGATCGTGGGGCCCAACGGGGCGGGCAAGACCACGTACTTCAACCTCATTTCCGGACAACTGCCGGCCACTGCCGGGTCGGTGCGCCTGTTCGGCGAGGACATCACGCGGCTCGGGGCGCCGCAGCGCGCGCAGCGGGGCATCGGGCGCGCGTTCCAGCTCACGAACCTCTTTCCCAACCTGACCGTGCTGGAGAACGTGCGGCTCGCCGTGCAGAGCCGTGCGCGCATGGGGCTGCACCTGCTCTCGCTGTGGTCGCGGCACGTCGAGTTGATCGAGAAGGCCGATCACTACCTGCACCGCGTGGCGTTGACCGATCGCAGGTTCGCCACCGCGGCATCGCTCTCGCACGGCGAGCAGCGCAAGCTCGAGGTGGCCGTCCTCCTCGCCCTGGAGCCGCAGGTCCTGATGTTCGACGAGCCCACCGCCGGCATGAGCATGGACGAAGTGCCGGTCGTGCTGGAGTTGATCCACCACATCAAGGCGCAGGGCGACCGCACCATCCTGCTGGTCGAGCACAAGCTGGAGGTCGTGCGCTCCCTTGCCGACCGCATTCTCGTCCTGCACGACGGCTGCCTCGTGGCCGACGGCGATCCCGCCGCGGTGATGGCCTCGCCCATCGTCCAGGAGGCGTACCTGGGCGCCGGAGCGAACGGGGATGAATGAGGCACTGCTCACCCTCGACGGCGTGCACACGCACATCGGCCAGTACCACATCCTCCAGGGTGTCGACCTGGCCGTTCCCGAGGGCCGGATGACGGTTCTCCTCGGGCGCAACGGCGCCGGCAAGACGACGACGTTGCGGACCATCATGGGCCTGTGGAAGGCAAGCCGTGGCGGGCTGCGTTTCGGCGGACGCGACATCGCCGCGCTGGCCACGCCCGAGATCGCCCGCGCCGGCATCGCCTATGTGCCCGAGAGCATGGCGGTCTTCTCCGATCTCACGGTGCGCGAGAACCTCCTGCTCGGCGCGCGGCAGGCGAAGATGGACGCGCAGCGGGTGGAGTGGATCGTCGGCTTCCTGCCCGCGCTGAAGAAGTTCTGGAACTGCCGGGCCGGCAACCTTTCGGGCGGACAGAAGCAGATGGTGGCCATCGCCCGCGCGATCGTCGAGCCGCACCGGCTCCTGCTCGTGGACGAGCCCACCAAGGGCCTCGCACCGGCCATCGTCGACGGACTCCTCGCGGCGTTCCGGGAACTGAAGGCGACGGGAACGACGATCCTGCTGGTCGAGCAGAACGTGAGCTTCGTGAAGCGCCTCGGCGACCACGTCGCCGTGATGGATGACGGCCGCATCGTGCATGCGGGACCGATGCCGCAATTCGCCGCCGACCGGGAGCTGCAGTCGCGCCTGCTCGGGCTCGCCCTCGAGGGACATTCATGACCGACGACACGGTGGCCGCGCCGGCGCCCCCCGGCGAAGCGCTCCCCGGCGAGGCGCGCGATCTCGCGCCGCTCCTGCTGGTGCCGGTCGTCGCGATCGCCATGCTGCCCCTGGTGGGCAGCTTCCCCGCCTGGGTGACGCTCACCGTCGCCGGGCTCGCCATGGGCATGATGATCTTCATCATGGCGAGCGGCCTCACCCTGGTCTTCGGCTTGATGGACGTGCTCAACTTCGGCCACGGCGCCTTCGTGGCGGTTGGCGCCTATGCGGCAACGATGGTGCTGCTGCCGCTGAGCGGCTGGAGCGGCGCCGACTCGCTGGCGCTGAACCTGGCGGCCGTCGCGTTGGCCATCGCCGCCGCCATGATCGCCACCGGCATCGCCGGCTGGGTCTACGAGCGCCTGATCGTCCGGCCCGTGTACGGGCAGCACCTGCGGCAGATCCTGATCACGATGGGGGGCGCGATCGTCATCGAGCAGCTGGTGAGCGTGATCTGGGGACCGGAGCAGATTCCCCTGCCGCTGCCCGAGACCCTGCGCGGTGCATTCGTGATCGGCGACATCGCCATCGAGAAGTATCGCCTGCTCGCGGTGGCAATCGGCCTGGTCGTCTTCGCGGTCATGCTCCTGGTCCTGAACCGCACCCGGATCGGCCTGCTGATCCGCGCCGGCGTCGAGAACGGCCCGATGGTGGAGGCCCTGGGCTACCGGATCCGGCGACTGTTCGTCGGGGTGTTCGTGGCCGGATCGGCGCTGGCCGGGCTGGGGGGCGTCCTGTGGGGGCTGTACCGCGAGATGCTCACGGCGTCGATGGGCGGCGAGATCGTGGTCATGGTGTTCATCGTCATCATCATCGGCGGGCTGGGGTCGGTCGGCGGATGCTTCGTCGGCGCGCTGCTCACCGCATTGGTGGCGAACTACGCCGGATTCCTGGCCCCGAAGCTGGCGCTCGCCTCCAACATCGCGCTCATGGTGGCGATCCTGCTGTGGCGCCCCGCCGGGCTTTACGCCGTGGCGAGACGCTGAGTGGTGGCCGCTTGATCCGCACGCTGCTGTCCGACGACCTGCCGAGGAGCCGCCTTCTCGCCGCGCTGCTCGTCGCCATCGTGGTGGGACTCGCGGTGGCCCCCTTCGCGGTGAGCGGGGCGCGTTCGCTCAACACCGCGGCGACCATCTGCGTGTTCATCGTCCTGGTGGCCTCCTACGACCTGCTCCTCGGCTACACCGGGATCGTGTCGTTCGCCCACACCATGTTCTACGGGATCGGCGCCTACGGCGTGGGGCTGGCGCTCGCGGGGATGGGCCCCACCTGGTGGGCGCTGTTCGCCGGAATCGCGACCGCGCTGCTGGTGGCGGTGGTGCTGGCCCTGGCGATCGGCCTCGTGTCGCTGCGCGTGCGGGCGCTCTTCTTCGCGATGATCACGCTCGCCGTGGCCTCGGCCTTCAGCGTCCTCGCCTCGCAGCTCTCCGACTTCACCGGGGGCGAGGACGGCAAGACGTTCGCGGTCCCGGAACTCCTGACGCCGGGCTACCGGTTGCTCGAGAACGACATCCTCGGGCGCAGCATCGACGGTAGTCTCATCACCTATTACCTGGTCTACCTCTCCGCGGTCGCCCTGTTCGTGTTCCTGCTGCGCGTGGTCAATTCGCACTTCGGCCG
>CAZOIB010000043.1:0-1581 GCA_964579785.1 uncultured Lysobacter sp.
ACCGCGCCCTGCATGATGTTCGTGCGGCCCGTGCCGAGCGTGATCGTGGCGACGGCGAAGGTGAGGGCGAGCATCACCAGGTCCTTCGGTTCCAGTCCGAGAACGAGCGGAATGTCGAGGACGATGGAAGCGAGCGCCACCACGGGAATGGTGAGGCCGATGCTCGCGAGCGCCGAGCCGATGGCGAGGTTCATGCTGGTCTGCAGCCGGTTGGCGCGCGCTGCGCGCACTGCGGCCCAGGTTTCCGGCAGCAACACGAGCATCGCGATGGCGATGCCGATGACGGTCTCCGGGGCGCCGGCCGCCGCCACGGCCCGCTCGATCGACGGCGAGAGCATCTTGGCGAGGCCCACCACCGCGACCAGCGAGACCAGGAGCAGTGCAAAACTCGCCCAGGCCAGCACGTTCGTGGGCGGCTCGGCGTGCACCTCCGGGTTGGCCGCGTCCACGGCAGGCAGGAAATAGTCGCGGTGCCGCACCGTCTGCACGAAGACGAAGACGCCCCAGAGCGCCAGGGAGGCGACCGCCGCGAACAGGAGCTGCGCGGCGCTGTAGGTCCCGCCCGGCGTGCTGGTGGTGAACGCGGGCAGCACGAGGGAGAGCGCGGCCATGGCGATCAATGCCGCGAGTCCCGGACCGGCGCCCTCCACGCGGAAGGTCTGTTCGCGATGGTGGATCCCGCCGACGAGGACGCAGATCCCGACCACGCCGTTGCAGATGATCATGAGTGCGGCGTAGATCGTGTCGCGCGGCAACGCCGCCTTGTCGGCTCCGCCGGCCAGCATCATCGACAGGATCAGCGAGGCTTCGATGACGGTGACCGCCATGGCCAGGACCAGCGTGCCGAAGGGCTCGCCGACCTTGTGCGCCACCACCTCGGCATGGTGCACGGCCGCGATGACCGCGCCGATCAGCGCCCCTGCGCAGGCGATCGCGAGCAGCGTGCCCACGCCCAGCGCGACGGCCGATGCGAGCAGCGCGATGGCGATTGCCGGAAGGAGCCAGGTCCAGGCGGGCATGCGCCGGCCCTACTTCGCGTTCTTGCGCACGAACTCCGCTAGGCGCGCGACGCCCTTCTCGATCGCCGCATTGGAGGCGGCGTAGCTGAAGCGGATGTGCTGGCCCTCGTCAGTCACGCGCGGGCCGAAGTGGATGTCGGCGAGCACCGCCACCCCGGCCTCGTTGAGCAGCCGCACGCGGAACTCCTCCGAATCCCGGGCGCCGGTCATGCGGCAGGCCTCGGTCACGTTGGGCCACGCGTAGAAGGCGCCCCCGGGAGACTGGCAGGTGACGCCCGGCACCTGGTTCAGGAGCCCCACGATGAGGTCGCGTCGCGCGAGGAAGCTCGCGCGCATCTTCTCCGCCTCGTCCTGCGGGCCGTTCAACGCTTCCACGGCCGCCCACTGGCTGATGTGCGAGGCGCAGGACTCGGTGTTGGTGACCCAGCGCGTGAAGACCGGCGCGAGGGCCTTGTTCACCGCATAGCCCAGCCGCCAGCCGGTCATCGCCCAGGTCTTGGACGCACCGTCGCTGATGATGGTGCGTTCCTGCATGCCGGGGATGGAGGCGAGCGAGGCGAAG
>CAZOIB010000044.1:0-7095 GCA_964579785.1 uncultured Lysobacter sp.
GAACCGCTTCGAAACGGCGACCGCGGGCATCGACCTCCCGAAGAGCCTCGCCAATTCCGCCGCGATCTTCGCCCACCCGCGCACGCACGCGAACACGGTGCGCGAGGGCATCGCGCTCTACGGGGCGACGCCGTTCGCGGACCGCAGCGCGGCAAGCCTGGGACTCGAGCCGGCGATGACGCTGCGCTCGGAGTTGATCGCCGTCCAGAAACTCGGCCCCGGCGATCACGTCGGCTACGGCGCCACCTTCTACGCCCCGCACGCGATGCGCATCGGCGTCGTGGCCTGCGGTTATGCGGACGGTTACCCGCGCCACGCGCCCAACGGCACGCCCGTGCTGGTCGATGGCGTGCGCGTGCCGACGGCCGGGCGCGTGTCGATGGACATGATCACGGTCGATCTCACCGCGGTCCCGGATGCGCGCATCGGTTCGGAGGTCGTGCTGTGGGGCGAGGGATTACCGATCGACGAGGTGGCGCTGTCGGCCGGCACGGTGGGCTACGAGCTGATGTGCGCGCTGGCGGCGCGCGTGCCGGTCAGGGAAATCTAGCCCGGCGGAAGGTGCTGTCAGACGGCAACGCGTTCGTAGGAGAAATGCGGTATGCCTGCTCTCTGCGACGCGTGCTCGACCGTGATGGCGCAGATGTTTCCGGTGGCATCCAGGTCGGCCACGGTGTTCTCGTCCAGGTCGCGCGTCTCGGCCACGAGCGCTTCCTGGAACTCGATGAGCAGCGTATCGGTGCCTTCGAAGTAGCGGATTCTCATGGGATGAACCTTCTATCGAAGAATGCATTGTGGACCGTTTCGCCACCGAGGTGAATTCACGCGATGCAGTCGGGATTTGCAGTAGACATGGCATGCTAGAGTTGCTTCGATATTTTTCTCAGCCAAAAAATGCAAGTCATGGCCAAGCCCAAATCCGTCTTCACCTGCACCGAATGCGGCGGCCAGTCGCCCAAGTGGCAAGGCCAGTGCCCGCACTGCAGCGCGTGGAACACGCTCATCGAGTCGGTGGTGGAAACCGGAAAGGCCGCCGGCGCCAACCGTTTCGCATCGCTGGGCGGCACGGGACAGGTCGTTTCCCTCGGGGAAGTGGAGGCGAAGGACTTCCCGCGCATGCCCACGCTCATCGGCGAGTTCGACCGCGTGCTCGGCGGCGGCATGGTCGAGGGGGGCGTGGTGCTGATCGGCGGCGACCCCGGCATCGGCAAGTCGACGCTGCTCCTGCAGGCCGCTGCGCGGCTGTCGGAGCAGGGGTTGGTTCTCTACGTGACGGGCGAGGAGTCCGCGCAGCAGGTGGCGCTGCGGGCGCGGCGGCTGGAGGTGAACGCATCCAAGATCCGCCTGCTGCCCGAGATCGAGCTGGAGAAGATCCAGGCGACGATCGCGAGCCTGAAGCCGACGATCGCGGTGATCGACTCGATCCAGACGCTCTATTCCTCCGCGCTCACCTCCGCACCCGGGTCGGTGGCGCAGGTGCGCGAGTGCGCGGCGCAGTTGACGCGGGTGGCCAAGCAATCGGGCACCGCGATCGTGTTCGTCGGCCACGTCACCAAGGAAGGGGCGCTGGCGGGGCCGCGCGTTCTCGAGCACATGGTCGACACCGTGCTCTACTTCGAGGGCGATACGCACACGAGCTTTCGCTTGATCCGCGCGTTCAAGAACCGCTTCGGCGCAGTCAACGAGATGGGCGTCTTCGCGATGACGGAAAAGGGCCTGCGCGAGGTCACGAACCCTTCCGCGATCTTTCTCTCGCACCACCGCTCCGACGTGGCGGGTTCCTGCGTCATGGTCACGCAGGAGGGGACGCGGCCCCTGCTCGTGGAGCTGCAGGCGCTCGTCGACGAGGCGCACGGCGCGGCGCCGCGCAGGCTGACGGTGGGGCTGGAACAGAACCGGCTGGCGATGCTGCTCGCAGTGCTGCACCGCCACGCGGGGCTGGCGCTCTTCGATCAGGACGTCTTCGTGAATGCGGTGGGCGGGGTGCGCATCGTCGAGCCCGGCGCGGATCTCGCGGTCACGCTCGCCATCGTCTCCAGCCTGCGCAATCGCGCGCTGCCCTCGAAGCACGTGGTATTCGGCGAGGTTGGCCTGGCCGGGGAGGTGCGTCCCGTGCAGCGCGGCCAGGAACGCCTGCGCGAGGCGGCCAAGCTCGGCTTCACGCACGCCATCATTCCCGCCGCCAACAAGCCGAAGCATCGCATCGACGGCATCGAGATCATCGCCGTCGACCGCCTCTCCGAAGCCGTCGACGCCATCCAGTAGTCTCGAAACGTACCAGGTACATGTACCTGGTACCTGTACCTGGTACCGCCTACTTGACGAGGAGGGCGACGAGCAGGCCGACGGCGATGATCGCGAGGACGGCGATCGCGGCGAGCGCGGCCATGTTGGAAGGGGACGAGGCGGCCACTTTGGCCGCGGGCGGAGGGGCGACGAGGCGCGGCGCGGACTTGGGCTTTGCCTTCGCCTCCGGCGCCGCAGCGGGCTCGGCAAGGGGCACGACGAACGGGTCGGAGGAATCGGCCGGAGCCGGGGGTGCCGCGGCGGCGGGGGCGGGATTGGCGGCGGGCGCCAGCGGGCTCCCCGCCTCGATCTTGCCCTTGTAGGCGCGCATCTTGGCCGTGGCGGTGATGTACTCCTCGAACTCCTCGGTCTGGTTGGTCATCGCGGCCAGGCGCAGGGTCGCGTCGAAGGAATCGAAGGTCTTCGCGATCCCCAGCGGCTTGACTTCCTCCTCGCGCGACGCGCCCTTGTCGTGGGTGCCCGCGACGTCCAGCGGGATCGTCGCCGTGTCAGCCTTCGAAATGTCCGCGGGCCGCGGCGGGGGCGGCGGCGGGGCGGAGCGGGCCTTCAGCGCCGTCGCCGGCCGGGAGGAGTCGATCTGCCGCAGCACCTCGCGCAGGTCGTCCGCGAATTCCTTCACCGTCTGGTAGCGGTCGTCGAGCGTCTTCGCCATCGCCTTGGCGACGATCAGGTCGAGCATCGCCGGCACGTTGCGGTTGTGCGTGGAGGGCGGCTTGGGCGTCGTATTGACCGTCGCGTACATGATGGCGTTGATGTTGTCGCCGTCGAAGGGAGCCACGCCCGTGAGCGCCTCGTAGAGCACCACGCCCAGCGAGAAGATGTCGGTGCGGGTGTCCAGCTGCTTGCCGATCACCTGCTCCGGCGACATGTAGCGCGGCGAGCCGAGGATCAGGCCCGTCATGGTCTTCACCGCGGAGTTGGGCAGCCGCGCGATGCCGAAGTCGGTGATCTTCGCGGTGCCGCCGGCCATCACCATGATGTTCGAGGGCTTAACGTCGCGGTGCACGATCTCCTGCTGGTGCGCGAACCAGAGGCCGTCGGCCACCTGCGCGATGATGTCCACGACCTGGTCGGTGGGCGGGAGCTTGCCGTCGGCGATCATCTCCTTGAGTTCCCGGCCCTCGAGGAACTCCATCGCCATGTAGGCGACCTGGTCGGTCTTGCCCACGTCGTAGATGGTGACGATGTTCGGGTGGTTCAGGCGCCCGGCCGCCTTGATCTCCTGCTGGAAGCGCGCCTCGTACTCCTCCAGCTCCTGCTTGGAGAGGTTGAGGTTGATCGTCTTGATCGCGACGGTGCGGTCGATGATGGGGTCGACGGCCTTGTAGACCGTTCCCATCGCCCCTTGCCCGATCTCGGCGACGATCTTGTAGCGACCGAGGACCGTGATCATGGCGCCTATTTCTTGGCTTTCTTCGCGAGATCGCGCTTGGCCTGCGCCTTGGCCCCGGCGAACGTCTTGGTCCAGTTCGGATGCCCCGCTTCGGCCGGCGTGAGGTCGAAATCCGGATCGATGTCGTAGATCTTCACGAATTGCGCGCGGCAATCCTTGTAGCGGTCCGCCAGGCACAGGCAGAAGGCCGTGTACTTCATCGCCTTCACCTGGTCGGCCTTCTCCTTGAGGCCCTCCTTGGTGGCCGCCTCGAGGAGCTTCAGCGCTCCCGGAAATTCGCCCGCGTCGTACTTGACCATGCCGTCGGCAAGCAGCTGCTCGGCCTTCGCGAGCGCGACCTTGGGCTTGCCTTGCGCCGCCTCGCGCTCCGCGATCACCTGCGTGCGCACGTTGCGGTAGACCGGCCCCCAGATCGGGTGGCCATCCTCGGCCGGCGTGAGGGCGAACGCCGGATCGATCTCGAAGGCCTTGCGGAACTCCTCCGTGCACTGCGCTTCGCGCGCGGCGAGGCAATGGACGAAGGCCAGGTGCTTGCGGGCCACGCCCTGGTCCGTCTTGGAGAGCTGGCCGTGGTCGAGGGAGGCGGAGAGGCTCTTCTGCGCGCCTTCGTAGTCGCCGCTCTCGTACTGCTTGATGCCGGCGGCGAGCTGCTCCTTCGCCTTGATGCGCAGCAGTTCCTCGGCAGTGGGGGCCGCCGGGACGGGCTTCGGGGCATCGGCCGGAGGCATCGGGGCGCAGGCGGCGAACACCGTGGCGATGGCGATCGCGCCAGCAAGACGCAGGACGGAAGTGGAGATCATCACTGGAACCTATGCCTGATGGTGAGTTCGTCGCGCGACTTCACGTCGAGATTCTCGGTGTGCGTCGCGAAGGTGGTGTTGCGGATCTCGATCTTGTACTTGCCGGGTGAGAGCTTCAGCGACTTCATCGGCGGGCTCACCCCGCTCGACTTGCCGTTGACGATGATCTCGCCCCACGGCTGGATCGCGAAGACCACCGTGGCGGGCGGTACCGTCGGGGCCGCGGGCTTGGCGGCCTCGGCCTTGGCCGCGTCGGCCTTCGCGGCATCGGCCTTCGCGGGCGTGGCGGGAGCCTTGGCCGCATCGTGTTTCGCGGTGTCGGCCTTGCCGGCTTCCGGCTTGGCGGCCTCCGGCTTGGCGGCATCCGGCTTAGCGCCATTGGCCTTGGCGGGTTCCGTCTTCGTGTCCGCGGCACCGGATGCCGGTTCCGCCTTGGGCGCTTCCGGCGGCTTGGCCGCAGAGATCGCCGGCGCCGAGGCCATGACGGGAGTCGACTCCGCGTCGCCGCTCTTCTTCGTGGCTACCAGGATGCCGAGGATGCCGACCACGACGGCGAGGCCCCCGGCCACCATGGCGAGCTTCTTCTTGTCCTGCACGAATCCGGGAATGGTGAGGGTGACGGTCGAGGAGCCCGGCGCGGCGGCGGAAGCGGTGCGCTTCACGTTGGTGCTGGTGGAGACCGCGCGGTCCTTCATGCTGTCCTGCGCCTTCTTGAGCGCGCCTTCGCTGTGCCCCACCACGTAGATCTCGTGCTCGCGCACGTGCTTGTCGGTGCGCGATCCTTCGTAGGTGAAGAGCTTGGCGTACTCCGTCGCGAGGTTCGACACCACGTCGTAGTACGAGCGCGACACCACGATCTGGCCGGGCCGCGCGAAGCTCATGATGCGCTGCGCGACGTTGATGCCGTCGCCGACGATGTTCGGGTGCCCGTTGATGTCCTTCACCAGCTTGACCGGCCCGAGGTTGATGCCGGTGCGCACCGAGTCTTCCTCGGCGCCTTCGGGCAGTTCGCCCGCCTCCTGGCGGTCCTTGAGCATCGACTCGCGCAGCGACAGGCAGGTGAACAGGGCGTCCTCGGGGTCGCCGAGGAAGGAGATCGCCGCACCGTCGCCGGTGTCGAGGATGATCCGGTCGTTGACCGGGATGTCCTTGATCGCCTCGGAGAGATTGTTCGTGAGGCTGGTCTTCAGGCGAATCTGTTCGGCGACCGGCTTCTTGGAGTAGCCGACGAGGTCGATGAAAACGACGCTGCAGATGAACGTTCGGTTGGCCTGATCGAGCATCGTGCGACCTCGGAACGGCTAGGTGCCGCCCCCCTGGGTAATTAGTTCTTTGAAAAAAGGGACTTACGATCCGATGTTCGGGTCAGTCCTAGTTTAGCCGATTCCCGTGCGGATTGCGTGACCTTCTAGGTTGTAACTGCAAGGGGTGCGCTGCCCAGCGATTGGCCTTCCGGGGAGAGCAGGCGCAGATACGCGATGGCGACCGCTTCCACCTTCGGGAGCGCCGCGCGGCTCTCGCCGGGATGGCTCTGCATGCGCTGCGGCGTGGCCACCGGGCCGGGCACCACGACGTGGAAGCGCGGCTTGCCGTCCTGCTCGCATTCGTCGGCCCAGATGGCGGCGAGCGCATGGAGCCCGGACTTCGCGACCGCGAATGCCCCCCAGTAGGCGGCAGGCCGCACGGCATGCGTTTCCGAAGTGAAGACGACCGTGCCGTCGGGCGCGGCCGCAAGGAGCGGCAGGCAGGCACGGGTGAGCGCGAACGGCGCGGCGAGGTTCACGCGCAGGTGCGCCGTCCATTGCTCCAGCGCCTGGTCGCGCAGCGGTCCGAGGGGCGTGAAGTGGACGGCGCAGTGCACCAGCGCATCGAGCCGCCCGAGGTCGCGGCGCAGCATCTGCGCGAGCGTGTCGAATTCGCGGTCGCCTGCGGTGGCGAGGTCGAGCGGAATCGCGGCCGGCTCCTGGCCGCCGGCGGCTACGATGGCGTCGTAGGTTTCCGTGAGTGCCTCGGGGCGGCGGCCGAGCAGGGCGACGGTGGCGCCGTGTGCCGCGCAGGCGAGTGCCACGGCGCGCCCCAGCCCCCGCCCCGCGCCGGTGACGAGCACCACGCGGTCGCGCAGGAAGTTGGCGGGTGGCGTCCAGCGTGCGGAAACTTCGTGCGAGTCGTTCATGGATTCTCCGATGTATCAGGCACCGAGAGTGGTCCGCGCGGCGCGCGTGCCGCTTTGCACCGCGGCCTCCAGGGTGGCGGGGTAGGGACCGGCGGTGTAGTCGCCGGCCAGCGCGAGTCCGGGGGCGCCGGTGGCGGCCGGCGGGCGGTACGCGCCGGGAGCGCAGGAGAAGGTGGCTCTCTTCTCCGTGATGACCTTGGTCCACAGCGGCGGATCGAGAGTCGCGCCGAGGCGCTCGATGTCGCGGTGGACCGCGGTCGCGAGCACATCGTGGTCCAGCGCGGCCTCGGCACGCGAGGCGGAGATCACGGCAGCCACCAGTCCCCGGGCGCCGCCGATCGTCTCGCGGTCGAACAGCCACTGCGCGTGGCCGCCGTCGATGCCGGTCATCGGGAACGGCAGTTGCACGCGCGCCTCGTACT
>CAZOIB010000045.1:0-8957 GCA_964579785.1 uncultured Lysobacter sp.
ACGCACGGACGATCAGGCCTTATCGACAAGGTGAAGGCCGCGAAGTTCAGCGAGGCCGACGTCGAGACGATGATCGTCGAGTTCCTGAAGCCCCTCGTGCCGGCCGGCACGGCGCCGCTTGCCGGCAACACGGTGCACCAGGACCGGCGCTTCATGGCGCGCTACCTGCCGGCCTTCGATTCCTACCTGCACTACCGCATCGTCGACGTTTCCACCCTCAAGGAGCTGGCGCGGCGCTGGCGTCCCGACGTCTTCTCCGGCGTCGTGAAGGAGTCGAAGCACGAGGCGCTCGCGGACGTGTACGAGTCGATCGAGGAGTTGCGCTACTACCGCCGGACCTTCCTGCGCGCGGAGCCCGTGGCGCCGGACGCGGTGTCAGGCACCGGCGTCTGACTCCACGGCCCAGTCGCGGGAACGCGCGACGGCGCGGCGCCAGCCCGCAAGCCGCGCGGCGGCAAGATCCCGCGCGATCTGCGGTTCGAAGACGCGCTCGGCCTCCCAGAGAGCGGCGATCTCCGCCTCGTCCTGCCAGAAGCCCACCGCGATCCCGGCCAGGTAGGCGGCTCCGAGCGCCGTCGTCTCGGTGACGCGCGGACGGACCACGGGCACGCCGAGCAGGTCGGCCTGGATCTGCATCAGGAGATCGCTCGCAGTCGCTCCCCCGTCCACCCGCAGTTCGGTGAGCGCGATGCCGGAGTCCGCACCCATCGCGGCCAGCAGTTCGACGCTCTGGAAGGCGATGGCCTCGAGCGTGGCGCGGGCCAGGTGGGCGCGGTTGGAGCCGCGCGTGAGCCCGACGATGGTTCCGCGCGCATGCGGATCCCAGTAGGGCGAGCCCAGCCCCGCCAGCGCCGGCACGAAGTACACGCCGCCGGAGTCCGGGACCGTCGCGGCCAGCGGTCCGACATCCTCGGCACGGGCGATGATGCCCAGGCCGTCGCGCAGCCACTGCACCGCGGCGCCGCCGATGAAGACGCTGCCCTCCAGCGCGTAGTGCGCTCCCGCGTCGCGCTTCCAGGCCACCGTCGTGAGCAGGCGGTTGTTCGAGGGCGCCGGGCGCTCCCCCGTGTTCATGAGCAGGAAGCAGCCGGTGCCGTAGGTGTTCTTCGCGAGCCCCGGGCGATGGCATGCCTGCCCGAAGAGCGCGGCCTGCTGGTCTCCGGCCAGGGCGGCGATGGGAATGCCCTCCGGCAGCCCGGCGCAGCTCGTGGTGCCGACGATCTCCCCGAATCCCGCGATGCGCGGCAGGACCGCGCGCGGGATGTCGAGGATCGCGAGCAGTTCCTCGTCCCAGTCGAGGTCGTGGATGTTGAAGAGCAGCGTGCGCGAGGCGTTGCTCGCGTCCGTCACGTGCGCCTCGCCCCCGGTCAGGTGCCAGGCGAGCCAGGTGTCGATGGTGCCGAATGCCAGTTCGCCGCGTTCGGCGCGCGCGCGGGCGCCGGGGACGGTGTCGAGCAGCCAGGCGAGCTTGGTGCCGGAGAAGTAGGCATCCAGGACGAGGCCGGTCCGATCCCGGAAGCCGGCGGCGTGCCCGGCCTGCCGGAGCACGTCACATCGCGACGCGGTGCGGCGGTCCTGCCAGACGATGGCGTTGGCCAGGGACCGTCCGGTCCCGCGGTCCCAGAGCACGGTGGTCTCGCGCTGGTTGGTGATGCCCACGGCAGCGATGTCGCCTGCCGACAGGCCTGCCCGGCCCAGGGCGAGGGCGGCCACGGCGCGCTGGGAGGCGAAGATTTCCTCCGGGTCGTGCTCCACCCAGCCGGGCTGCGGGAAGATCTGGCGGAATTCTTGCTGCGCGGTGGCTATTGGCGTCCCGGCCCGGTCGAAGACGATCGCGCGGGAACTCGTGGTGCCCTGGTCCAGGGCGAGAATGGCTTTCATAGGCGAAACGCTGCTGGCCGGGCGATGATACGATAAAATCCGCGCTCGACTACGTGGGCGGCAAGGGGAGCAACAATTGGGACTTCTGGACGATCTCAAGAAACAGGCGGACGCCCTCAAGGCGCAGGATGTCGACAAGACGGAGAGCCTGCGCGCGAACGCGGTGGCGGTCGACCACGCCCTGCGGCGCGCGTTCCTCTTCCTCAACGACCTGGGCAAGCAGTTGAACGTGGTGAAGATGCCCTGTCCCTTCGTCTACAAGCTGCAGACGGTCGGCGACATCTCCGGGCTCATCTTCAAGGATTTCTTCGTCGACTTCCGCTCGAAGAACTTCATCGACAAGGACTACTACGGCGAGGTGCACCTGGCCACGCGCTGCTGGTCGGACAAGGTCCTCGCGGTGAAGAAGGGCCCGGACGAGATGGAGAAGTTCCGCAACATCCTCTGGCAGTACAACATCGAGCACAAGAGCGAGCAGTACCGGGACCAGAGGAAGGTCATCACCCACGAGATCTTCCAGGTGAACTGCGACTTCCGCATGCAGGCCAAGTTCGAGGGTGACCACGAGAACGGCAAGCTGAAGATCGTGACCAAGAACGTGGGCGACTTCACGCTCGACATGTTCCAGATGACCGCGGCGGAGTTCAACGACAAGGCCTGCGAGGAGTTCGCCAAGTACTATCTCGGCAAGCCCGGCGAGTGGGCCGACATCGTGAAGCGTTCGGTGCTCAACCAGCGGCCGGCGGCCGCGGCCCCGGTCGCCAGGCCGAAGGTCGCGCCGCAGTACGTTCCTCCGGTCAAGGAGAACCACCAGCCGGCTGCCGAGGAGAAGAAGGGCGGCCTGCTGGGGTCGGTCGCCTCGTTCCTGAAGAAGAAGGATCTCTAGGCGGGCTTCGTCCCCGCCTGGCGTGGCGGCCAACCGATGGCCCGACTGGCGATCCTCGTCGGCACGCGCAAGGGGCTCTTCATCCTGAAGTCGGGCCGCGACCGGCGTCGCTGGTCGATGGATGGCCCGCACTTTCTCGGGCAGATCGTGAACCATGCCGTCGTCGACCCCCGCGATGGCCGCACGGTGCTCGCCGCGGTGCGTGCCGGCCACCTGGGCCCGACCGTCTACCGCTCCTCGGACGCGGGAAAGACCTGGCGCGAGGCGAGGGTGCCGCCGGCCTTTGCGAAGGCCGCGGCAGGGGAGACGGGCGAAAGCGTGGCCCACGTCTTCTGGCTCACCCCGGCACACGCTTCCCGACCCGGGCGCTGGTATGCGGGAACTTCCCCGCAGGGCCTCTTCGAGTCCGCCGATGGTGGCGACACCTGGAGCGGCATCGCCGGCTTCAATGCCCATGCGGACCGGCGCAAGTGGATCGGCGGCCCGCAGGATGCCCCTCCCGACGGCGGAACGCTGCATTCGATCAATGTCGACCCGTTCGACGCCGCGCACCTCTATATCGGCCTGTCGGGCGGTGGGGTGTTCGAGTCCCGGGACGCGGGCGCCACCTGGACGCCGCTCAACCGCGGGTGCGACGCGGACTTCCTTCCCGATCCGGAAGCGCCGTACGGGCACGACCCGCATTGCCTGCGCGTGCACCCGGCGGTGCGCGATGTCGTGTACCAGCAGAACCATTGCGGCATCTACCGCCTGGACCGTGCCGCGTCGCGCTGGGAACGGATCGGCCGCAACATGCCCGCCAGGATCGGCGACATCGGCTTTCCCATGGTGCTGCATCCCCGTGACCCGGACACGGCCTGGGTCTTCCCGATGGACGGCACGACCGTCTGGCCGCGCATGCCCGTCGGCGGGCGCCCGGCGGTCTACGGCACGCGCGATGCGGGAAAGTCGTGGCAACGCCTCGCGACCGGGCTGCCGAAGGCGCAGGCGTGGTTCACGGTCAAGCGCCAGGCGATGGGAAGCGATTCCCTGGACCCTGTCGGTCTCTACTTCGGCACGACAAGCGGGGAGGTCTGGGCCAGCTTCGACGAGGGAAGACGCTGGCACTGCCTGTGCCTGCACCTGCCGCACATCTATTCGGTCGAGGCCGGCCTCGTCGGGTGAAGGTCATCCTGCCGAGTCCGCTGGCGGAGTACACGGCCGGACGGCGCGAGGTCGAAGCCGCCGGGTCGACCGTCGCCGAACTTCTGGCCGACCTGGACCGGCGCTTCCCCGGCATCCGCTTCCGCCTCATCGACGAGCAGGATGCGGTGCGGCCGCACATCAAGATCTTCGTCAACCGGGACCTCGAGCGCTCGCTCGGGGCGCCGCTCGTCCCCGGCGACGAGGTCATGGTGGTGGCCGCCCTTTCCGGAGGCTGATTTTCGAGCCGATTGTTGCGCTGCGTCACAAAGCCGAAACGCGGCTGCAAGCGGAGCGTTGTAACATTGGGCCACGCGAGCAATAAACGGCCAGGGGGTGTCCGGTGCGTATTTCTCCCTGCCGCGAGCGACCTGGCACTTCGTTGCATCCATTCCATGGAGATCCGCTCAATGAAACGCAAATTCCTGCTGGCCGCCGCTCTCGCGGCTGCCTTTTCCGTCACCTCCACGCATGCGCAGACCGAAATCCACTGGTGGCATTCGATGGGAGGCGCACTCGGCGACAAGCTGAACGAACTGGCCAACAAGTTCAACGCCAGCCAGACCGCCTACAAGGTCGTGCCCTCGTACAAGGGCAGCTACCCCGAATCGATGACCAACGCCATCGCCGCCTATCGCGCCGGCAATGCCCCGCACATCCTGCAGGTGTTCGAGGTCGGCACCGCCACGATGATGGCGGGCAAGGGCGCGGTCGTCCCCGTGTACAAGCTCATGAAGGACGCCGACGAGCCGTTCGACCCGAAGGTCTACATCGGCCCCGTGTCGGGCTACTACTCCGACAGCAAGGGCAACATGCTGTCCTTCCCGTTCAACAGCTCGACGGTCGTCTTCTACATCAACAAGGACGCCTACAAGAAGGCGGGCCTCGATTCCGCCAAGGCGCCGAAGACCTGGAAGGAGTTCATCGCCGCGGGCGAGAAGCTGAAGGCCGCCGGGCAGCAATGCGTGTACACCACGGGCTGGCCGGCCTGGATGCACATCGAGAACTTCTCCGCCTGGCACAACGTGCCCATCGGGACGAAGGAGAACGGCATGGCGGGCATGGACACGGAGTTCATGGTGAATTCCCCGCTGCACGTGCGGCACGTGGCGATGCTGGGCGACATGGCGAAGAAGGGCCTGCTCACCTACGCGGGTCGCCGCAACCAGGCGGAGGCCAAGTTCGCGAGCGGCGAGTGCGCAATGCTCACTTCGTCCACCGGCGCGCAGGCCAACATCCGTCGCACCGCCAAGTTCGATTGGTCGGTGAACCTGATTCCCTACCATGACGACGTGAAGGGCGCCCCGCAGAATTCGATCATCGGCGGCGCCTCCCTCTGGGTGATGGGCGGCAAGACCAACAACGCCTACAAGGGCGTGGCGAAATTCTTCGCCTTCCTGTCCAAGCCCGAGATCCAGATGGAATGGCACACCGGCACCGGCTACGTGCCGATCACCATGGCGGCCTACGAGATGACGCGCAAGTCCGGCTTCTACGACAAGAACCCGGGTGCCGACATCGCGGTGAAGCAACTCATGAACAAGCCGCCCACGGCCAATTCGAAGGGGCTGCGGTTCGGCAACTATGTCCAGGGCCGCGAAGTCATCGAGGAGGAAATGGAGGCAGTGATCATGGGCAAGAAGGACGCCAAGGCCGCCATGGACGACGCCGTTCGGCGCGGCAACGAGATCCTGCGCAAGTTCCAGGCTGCCAACAAGGGCTGAGGCCCGCGGAAAAAAAGGGGCCCTGACCGGCCCCTTTCCTCGTCCCCGCCATGGAAAAGAGAGTCATCTTCCGGTCGGCCTGGCTGCCGTACGTGCTGCTGCTGCCGCAGCTCACGATCACGGCGATGTTCTTCTTCTGGCCGGCGGCCCAGGCGGTCTACTACTCGTTCCATGTGCAGGACGCATTCGGCCAGACATCGCAGTTCGTCTGGTTCGAGAACTACACCTACCTCCTGCGCGACTCGCACTACCTCTCGTCCTTCAAGGTGACCGCGTTCTTCAGCGTGATGGTTGCCGCCTCGGGGATCGTCATCTCGCTCCTCCTCGCGACCATGGCCGACTCCGTCCTGCGGGGCGCCCTCGCGTACAAGACACTGCTCATCTGGCCCTACGCGGTGGCGCCCGCCATCGCGGGCGTGCTCTGGGCGTTCATCTTCGCGCCGTCCATCGGTATCGTGACCTACTTCCTGAAGAGGCTCGGGGTGGACTGGAACTGGATCATCAACTCCGAGCAGGCGATGCTCCTGGTGGTGATCGCCTCAGTGTGGAAGCAGATCAGCTACAACTTCCTTTTCTTCCTCGCCGGACTGCAGTCGATCCCGAAGTCGCTCATCGAGGCGGCGGCGATCGACGGGGCGGGGCCGTTCCGGCGCTTCTGGACCATCGTCTTCCCGCTGCTGTCGCCGACGACGTTCTTCCTGCTGGTGATGAACATCATCTACTCTTTCTTCGACACCTTCGGCGTGATCGACGCGACCACGGAGGGCGGACCGGGGGACGCCACGAAGATCCTCGTCTACAAGGTCTACTACGACGGCGTGAAGGCGGCGGATCTGGGCGGATCCTCGGCGCAGTCGGTGATTCTGATGGCCATCGTCATCACGCTCACCGTCATCCAGTTCCGCTACATCGAACGCAGGGTCCAGTACTGACTCACCTATGGTAGAAAACAGGCCGGTCCGCGACTTCTTCGCCCACGCCGTGCTCATCACCGGCGTATTGCTGGTGGCCTTCCCGCTGTGGGTCACCTTCGTCGCCTCGACCCTCACCTTCGACCAGATCGTGGCGGTGCCGATGCCGCTGTGGCCCGGGGACCAGTTCCTCACCAACTACACTCAGGTGCTTGCCCACGGATCGGCGAAGGGCTCCTCGGCACCCGTCGCGACGATGCTTCTGAACAGCCTGATCATGGCTCTGTCGATCGCGATCGGGAAGATCACGATCTCCATCCTGTCGGCGTTCGCCATCGTCTACTTCCGCTTCCCCGGGCGGGCCTTCTTCTTCTGGAGCGTCTTCGTCACCCTGATGCTGCCGGTGGAGGTGCGCATCATTCCGACTTTCAAGGTCGCCGCCGACCTGGGCATCCTCAACTCGCATGTGGGGCTCGCCATGCCCCTCATCGCCTCGGCCACGGCGACGTTCCTCTTCCGCCAGTTCTTCATGACCATACCCGACGAGCTGGCCGAGGCCGCCCGGATCGACGGCGCCGGCCCCATCCGCTTTTTCATCGACGTGGTGCTGCCGCTGTCGAAGACGCACATGGCGGCACTTTTCGTGATCCTCTTCATCTACGGCTGGAACCAGTACCTGTGGCCGCTGCTCATCACGTCCTCGGAATCGATGTACACGGTGGTCATCGGCATCAAGCGCATGATCGCCGGCGGGGATGCCTACAACGAGTGGCAACTCATCATGGCCACCGCCATGCTCGCCCTCATGCCGCCGGCGCTGGTCGTGATGCTGATGCAGAAGTGGTTCGTGAAGGGCCTGGTCGAGACCGAGAAATAGCAAGCGACGGAGAGAGAAGGATCCATGGCGGAAATCAGCCTGCACGGCGTGACGAAGAGCTTCGGCAAGACCGAGGTGATCCATCGCACCGACGTCACCATCGACGACGGCGAGTTCGTCGTCATGGTGGGTCCGTCGGGCTGCGGCAAGTCCACGCTGCTGCGCATGATCGCGGGGCTGGAGACCACCACCGACGGCGAGATCCGCATCGCGGGCAAGCGCGTGAACGAAGTGGAGCCCAAGGACAGGAACATCGCCATGGTGTTCCAGAACTACGCGCTCTACCCGCACATGAGCGTCTACGACAACATGGCCTACGGCCTGAAGATCCGGAAGCTCGCCAAGGACGACATCGAGCGGCGCGTGCAGCGCGCGGCCAAGATCCTCGAACTCGGTCAGTACCTGCAGAGGAAACCCCGCGAGCTCTCCGGCGGGCAGCGCCAGCGCGTGGCCATGGGACGCGCCATCGTGCGCGAGCCGGCGGCGTTCCTGTTCGACGAGCCGCTCTCCAACCTGGACGCGAAGCTGCGCGTGCAGATGCGCCTGGAGATCCAGAAGCTGCACCGGGAACTGCGCACCACCAGCGTCTACGTGACCCACGACCGGGTCGAGGCGATGACGCTCGCCAACCGCATGATCGTCATCAACGCGGGCGTGGTCGAGCAGATCGGCGCGCCGCTCGAGGTCTACGACAACCCGGCCTCGCTCTTCGTGGCCGGCTTCATCGGCTCCCCGTCGATGAACTTCATGCCCGGCAAGCGCGCGGGCGACGGAGTCGACGTCGGCGGGGGACTGGTGATTCCGCTGCCGCCGCAGGCGCGCGCGCTGGCGGGCGAGCAGGTGACCGTCGGCGTGCGCCCGGAGCACTTCCTGACCGGCGCGAACGGCGGACCGCTGTTCAAGCTCCATGTGGACACCGTTGAGTCGCTGGGCGCGGACTCGCTGCTGCACGCCGGCTTCAACGGCACCCTCCTGGTGGTGCGCATCGAGGGACATTCGACGCCGCAAGCGGGCACGGCGATCGAAGTCTCGATCCTGCCCGGCAAGGCCTACTTCTTCGACACCGCCACCGGCAAGCGGCTGGGCGCGTGACTGGCGACGCGCGGCGCCTCGAGGAGCTCTCCCTCAATTCGTCGGCTCCCCCGGGGCAATTGCTCTACGACGGGTGGCTGCTGCGCTTCTCGCCCGGCAAGGCGAAGCGAGCGCGCTCGGTCAATGCCATCTACCCTTCGCGGCTTCCCATTGCCGAAAAGGTCGTGCACTGCGAACGCGTCTACGGCGAGCGCGGGTTGCCCGCCATTTTCCGGCTGTCGGTGCACACGGATCCGCCCGGATTGGACGGCCTGCTCGCGGGACTCGGTTACGAGTCCTTCAGCCCGACCGAGGTGCAGGCCGCCGCCATCGATTTCGCGCGGCTCGCCGGCGCCGAGGTCGCGGCCCCGCGCCTCGAGGAGTGGTTCGACATGGTCGGAGAGCTGCGCGGATCGCCCATCGCG
>CAZOIB010000046.1:0-2798 GCA_964579785.1 uncultured Lysobacter sp.
GGGATCGTAGCCGCCGCGCGCGGCGATCACGACGCCGATGCGGTCCGCCTCGTACTCCATGCTGCGGTCCAGCGGCCGCAGGAAGAGCCCGTCTTTCACCAGGTCCACGCCGGCATTGGCGAGCTGGGACTTGAGCCCGAGCACGTCTCCGCTCCTGCCGATGCGGTCGGCCGCGACCGCCTTGGCGCCCGTGGCGGCCGCGCTCCAGCCGGCGTCGGACTGGATCGCGGCGAGCTGGTGCTTCTTCAGCACGTGCGCGATCTCGTGCGCGAGGACGCCCGCCAGTTCCGACTCGTTGGCGAGGCGCTTCACCAGGCCGTGCGAGACGACCACCGTGCCCCCGGGCATCGCGAAGGCGTTGATGATGTCGGTGTCGATCACGCCGAAGGTCCAGGGCAGGTCCGGGCGCTCCGACTGCAGGGCGAGCCAGCGGCCGATGCGGTTCACGTAGCGCTGCAGGCGCTCGTCCGGGTGCAGGCGGATGGCGCCGAGGAATCCCGCGGCGATGCCTTCGCCGAGGGCCACCTCCTCCTCGACGGTGTATTCCTTGGTGGCCTCCTGGATCTTGGGCGCCACCTCGAGCGCCTTCTTGCCGAGGTCGAGCATGCGACCGAGGTCGAATTGCGCCTGGGCGGGAGCCGCGATCGCCAACGCGAGCGTCGCCAGGAGCGCCCTCACGAGCCCTCCTTCGCATACGGCACCGCGACCGCGGCGAGCTTCGCCTCCTGCGCGAAGCGCTCGGCCGAGGCCTTGTCCGCGCGGTAGGACCTGAGCTTCGCCAGCGCGGCGGCATCGGGCGAGGCGTTGCTGAAGTCCTCCGGCGTGAGGCCGCGTATGCCGAGGGCGGCGGTCCGGTTGGCTTCCGGGGACTTGCGGCCGATGCCGACCATCGCCGCCAATCCGCCGAGACCACCGCCCGAGCCGGACGACGCGGTCTCGACCGTCGAGCGGAAACGCAGGTGGAAGGCCCGCACCCAGCCAGGCTGCCCCCCCGTCTCCACCTGGGTCCACGCACCCTGGCGGGAAAGCACCTTCACGGACGCCTCCGCCGCGACGGGTGCGAGCGTCCTCGCATCGGCGGCGGGGCGTTCCTTGAGTTCCGTGGCGCGGTTGGCGGTCGCCTGTTCCTGCGCCAACGCGCCCCCGGCCCAGGCGCAGCACGCGACGCACAGCACCGCAAGTGAACGGACGTTCATGGCTGCGATGATAGGTCGCGCGGGCGCCGCATTCAATTCAGCGCACGAGCAGGGTCGCGAGGCCGAGCAGCAATCCCATGCTGGCGACATCTGTCGCGGTGGTCACGATGATGCTCGAAGCCGTCGCCGGATCCGCGCCCAGGCGCTTCAGGACCAGCGGCACCAGCGCCCCGGAGACGCCGCTCACGGCGCAGCTGCCCATCATGGCCAGGCACACCGCCACGCCCAGCAAGAGCGCGTTCGGGGAATCCTGCATGATCGCGAAGACGTACATCGCCACGCCGCACAGGACGCCCGTGACCGTGCCGTTGGAGAGTCCGAGGAGGAATTCCTTCACCACGAGCATCCTGCCGGATCCCGCGCGGATGTCCCCCAGCGTGATGCCGCGCACGGTGACCGCCAGCGCCTGGCAGCCGGTGTTGCCGGACTGCCCCGCCAGGACCGGCAGGAAGGTCGCGAGGATCACCAGGCGATCCAACGTGCCCTGGAACAGGGCCACGACCCCGCCCGCCGCAAAGGCGGTGAGGAGGTTCAGCAGCAACCACGGATGCCGGAAGAGAAAGGCGCGGGCGAGCGACGTGGTGACGCGCTCCTCCTTCTCCACGCCGACCATCGAGCCGGCCTGCCCCGTGATCTCGAAGGCCTGCTCCTCGAAGATCGCCGCGCCGCGCACCAGGCCGACGAGTTGCCCCTCCGCGTCGCAGACGGGATAGACCGGGTAATGGCGGTTGAGCGTGAGGCGCATCGCGTCCGCGATGGGCATTTCGGGCTGCAGCGCGAACGCGCCCTTCAGCATCACGTCGCCCAGCGTGGCGTCGTGCGCGTTGAAAAGGAGGTCGCGCATGGTGACGAGGCCGAGCAGCCTGCCGTCGCCGTCCGTCACGTAGCCGTAGGTCACGAAGGCGGTGCGCACCACCTTCCGCAGCTGCTCGATCGCCTCGCCGACGCGCATGGCGGGCGAGAAGACCGCGTAGACGGGTTCCATGAGCCGCCCGATGAGCCCCGGCCCGTAGCCGGAATTGCGCAGCCACTGGCGCGACACCTCCGAAGGGGCCGCGCGCACCAGGGCGGCGTGCGCGTCTGCCGGCAGCTCCGCCAGCAGGTCGGTGGCCAGTGCGGGGTTCATCTCCGCAAGGGCTTCGAGCGCGCGCGCCGGGTCCTCTCCGGCCAGAACTCGCGCGGCCTCGCGCAGGGGCTGCGACTTCAGTCGTGCCGCAAGTGACTGGCGGGCTTCGGCGGTCGATGAGTTCACGGCGGGCTCCGGGGTTTCGCGGCAGTGCGCGATTCTAACCCCGGGGCCGCGCCATAGCCTTATAACCCCAGTCGCTGCCAGATGGTGGTCGCGGGGCCGGCCTGGGTGAGGGTGTAGAAGTGCAGCCCCGGCGCGCCGTAGCCCAGCAGCCGCTCGCACAGCTCGGTGACCACGTCGAGCCCGAATGCCTTGATGGAAGCCGTGTCGTCCCCGAAGCTCTCCAGGCGCAGGCGTATCCAGCGGGGGATCTCCGCGCCGCAGGCATCGGAGAAGCGCGCCAGCTGGGAGAAGTTGTTGATGGGCATGATGCCCGGCACGATCGGCACGTCCACGCCCAGCGCCTCGACCGA
>CAZOIB010000047.1:0-17937 GCA_964579785.1 uncultured Lysobacter sp.
GAGGATGCTCTCGATCACGGACTGGTAGTGGGCGACACCGCGAGTCAGGAACTTGAGCAGGTAGTCGTAGCCGCCGCTGATCAGGTGGCACTCGATCACCTCGTCGACCGTCCGGATGCCGGCCTCGAAGCGCGCGAAGTCCTCGAGATGGTGGTCGGTGAGCGTCACCTGGGTGAATACGGTGACCGTCTCACCGAGCTTCGCGATGTCCACATGGGCGTTGTAGCCGACGATGAAACCCGCCTTTTCCAGCCGCTTCACGCGGATGAGGCAGGGGCTGGGCGAGAGGTTGACCGCCTCGGCAAGGACGACGTTCGTGACCCGCCCGTTCCTCTGCAGCTGGGCGAGGATGTTGATGTCGATGCGGTCGAGCTTCACAGTGCCTAGCATGGGGACTCCTCGATGGGGCCCAAGAACATGCTATCAGCCCCCGCTCATTCAACACAAACGCCGCGCCGGTCGGCACCAATGCCGCAGAATAACCTCACGCCGCCCGACTATCTTGTACGCCTCGCATGCCCCCGAGGCAGCCATGAACAGCCCCGCGATCGCCGCCCCATCCGATTCCCGGCCGGTCTCGGCGAAGAAGTTCCGCGAGTGAGAGGTCGCAGCACTCCCATCGTTTCTTGTGCCCTTGCGGCCTGCCTTGCGCATGCCGCATCGGCGGCGCAGCCCGTGGCGCTTTCGGCGGCGGTGGAGGCGGCCTGGAGCCGTTCGGTGCAAGCGAAGGGCGCCGAAGGTCTCGTGGAACTCGCCGCGGCCCGGCAGGCGGCGGCAAGCAGCCTCTGGGCGGGGGCGCCTTCGATCGAGCTTTCGCAACGCGGCGACAAGCTCCTGGACGACGCCGGCCGCAGGGAATCGGAAATCGGCTTCACGTGGCCGCTGCTGCTGCCCGGCCAGGGCTCGGCGAGACAGACCGCGGCGGACGCCGAAAGGCAACTGGCGGATGCGACCGCGCTCGCGGCGAAGCTGCGCGTCGCCGGGGAGGTGCGCGAGGCGGTGTGGGCGGTGGCCGCGCGCGATTCCGAATGGTCCGTGGCCGCGCGCCACGCGAATGTCATGGAGGCACTGGCAGGCGACGTCGAGCGGCGCGTGAAGGCCGGCGACTTGGCGCACGCGGACGCCTTGGCGGCCCGGGCCGAGTTCCTCGCCGCGAGCGCCGCCGCGGACGAGGCGCGGCAACGCCTCGATGTCGCGCGCATGCAGTGGAAGCTCCTGACCGGCCTGGACACGATGGCCGACGCCGCGGAGCCGGCCCGCGATACGACCGAGGCCCTCCACCCGGAGGTCGCGCTCGCGGCCACCGCCTTCGCGGATGCGCGCAGCCGGCTGGAGCGGGTGCGCGGAGAAAGCAGCGATCCGCCCGAGCTCACGCTGCGCTACCGCTACGAGACGCCGGGGGTTGGGCTCCCCGCGGAGAAGAGCATCGGGCTCGGGATCCGGATTCCCTTCGGGACCTCCGACCGGAACCTGCCGCGGGAGAAGGCGGCGGCCGCGCAACTCGAGGTCGCACGCGCCGAAGAGCGGCTGCGGCGCGAGCGCGTGGAGGGCGAACGGGAGACCGCGGCCGCTGCCGTTCGCGCCGCCGAGCGCCAGCTCGAGTCCGAGCGTGGCCGGGCACGGCTCCTGCGCGAGCGCTCCGGGCTCATCGACAAGTCTTTCCGCGCCGGCGAGAGCGCGCTTCCCGAGCTGCTGCGCGCGCAATCGGCGGCGGCGCAGGCGGAGGCCGCGCTCGCCGGACAACAGGCCGCGCTCGGGCTTGCACGCGCGCGGCTCAACCAGATGAATGGACGACTGCCATGAACACGCGCACCGGTTGCCTGGCCGCCTGCCTCCTTCTCGCCAGTGGACCCGGGCTTGCCGGACCGGGAGCCCACGGCCCGGGCGGCGAGCATCTCGACACCGCGGGCTCGGCGGTTCACTCGGGCAGCGGGAGCGTCCCGCGCCTGGAGGCGAAGTCGGAGATCTTCGAGCTGGTGGCGCGCGTCGAACCGGGTGCGGTCACCGCGTTCGTCGATCGCCACGATACGAACGAGCCGGTGCTCGGCGCGAGCCTCGAGATCGAGGTGGGAACGCTCAAGCGCCAGGCGGTCTTTCGCCGCGAACAGGGCGACTACGCCGTGGTCGATGCCGAGATCGTCAAGCGACTTTCCGCTCCCGGATCCCATGCGCTGGTGTTCACGATTACCGCCGGCAAGGAAAGCGACTTGCTCGAGGGAGCGCTGCACGTGGGAGTGGCCGGCGCCGGCAATGGCGGAGCGTATCCCCTGGCGCGTTACGGCGGGCTCGCGGGAGCCTTGGCCGCTGCCTTGCTCGCGATCGCCGGCATCGTTGCCATCCGCAGACGGCGTGTCGCGGCCGCAGCGTTGCCGTGGAGCCGACCATGAAGACCCGCGTGCCGAACGCCGGCCAACTGCTCCGGGCGATGCTTGCCGCCGCAACGCTGTGCACGTCGTCATCGTTCGCCGGTCCCGGCGCGCACGGGCCCGGCGGCGAGCACCTGGATGCACCCGGGTCGGCCTCGCCCGCTTCCGGATTGGCGCGTCTGCCCGACGGCAGCGTGAACGTCCCCAAGGCGGCGCAGCGGCGCATGGCCATTCGCACCCTGCTCGTGCCGGAGTCGGAGGCCGCCGCATCGGTCGAGCTGTCCGGTCGGGTCATCGCCGATCCGAACGCCGGGGGGCGCGTGCAGGCCCTGCACGGCGGACGAATCGAGCCGGGACCCAATGGACTTCCGATCATCGGGCAGGCGGTGAAGTCCGGGGAGGTCCTGGCCTGGGTGCGACACCATGCGGAGCCCTACGCCCTGGGCAACCAGCAATCCCTGCTCGCCGAATTGCGCAGTCAACGCGAAGTTGCCGAGTGGCGCGTGCAGCGTCTGGAGAGCCTCGAGGGCACCGTGCCGCGCAAGGAGATCGAGGCGGCACGCGCGGAGGCGCGCAGCCTTCGCGAACGCGAGAAGAGCATCGACCAGAGCCTGACTTCCCGGGAAGCGCTGGCCGCACCCGTGTCGGGCGTGATCGCCCGGGCGGACGTGCTCACCGGCCAGGTCGTCGAGGCTCGGGACCTCCTCTTCGAGGTCGTGGACCCGACCCGGGTTCTCGTCGAGGCCACCACGGCCGACCCGGGTCTTCCCGGCCGCATCGCAGCCGCGCAGCTGCAGGGGCTCCCCGAGGCGAAGCTCAAGCTCCTGGGGGCCGCCCGGTCGCTGCGCGAAGGCGTCCTGCCGCTGACCTTCTCGGTGCGCGCCGATCCACCGGGCAAACCGCTGCCGCTGGCGATCGGGCAGCCCGTCACGCTGGTCGTGGCGCAAACCGGGCGGACCAAGGGCATCGTGCTGCCGGCACAGGCGGTCGTCCGCAATCCGGCCAACGAGCCGATCGTCTGGATCAAGTCCGGCGCCGAGCGCTACATCCCGCAGCCGGTGAGCGTGCGCGCGCTCGACGCGAGGACGGTCATCGTGACCGGGGGCCTTGCGCCGGACAACCGCGTCGTCGTGCAGGGTGCCCCGCTGATCTCGCAGATCCGCTGAACGGAGGCTTCCCATGTTCAACTGGATCGTTCGCTACAGCCTGAACAACCGCCTCTTCGTGCTGGCGGTTGCCGCACTGCTGATGGCGTATGGCGCGATGACGGCCTGGCGCACTCCGGTCGATGTCTTTCCCGACCTCAACAAGCCGCTGGTCACCGTGCTCACCGAAGCCGGCGGCATGGCGCCCGAGGAGGTGGAGCAACTCGTCACCTTCCCGATCGAAACCGCGCTCAACGGGATGCCCGGGGTGACCCGGGTGCGCTCGAACTCCGGCGTGGGGCTCTCCATCCTCTACGCCGAGTTCGACTGGGGCACCGACATCTACCGCAACCGGCAGCTGGTCGCCGAGCGGCTGGCGTTGGTCAAGGAACAGCTGCCCGACGGCATCACGCCGGTGATGGGCCCGGTGTCGTCCATCATGGGCGAGGTGATGTTGATCGCGCTGCCGCTCTCGCAGGGCGACGGCAAGACGCCGGCCGCGAACCCGATGGCGGCCCGCGAGTTCGCCGACTTCGTGATGCGGCCGCGGCTGTTGTCCATCCCCGGGGTCGCGCAGGTGATCCCCATCGGCGGAGACGTGCGCCAGCTGCGCGTCGAGCCGGACACCTCCCGCATGGCCCAGTACGGCGTGTCGCTCACGCAGATCGAGCAGGCGCTGCGCGGCTTCGCGGGCAACGCCGGCGGCGGCTTCATCGACCTGAACAGCCGCGAATACCTCATCCGGCACCTGGGTCGGACGAAGCGCGTGGAGGACCTGGCCGGCCTCGCGGTGGCGTGGAAGGAGGGGCGGCCGATCCTGCTGGAGCAGGTGGCCGGGGTGAGCTTCGCCGCCGGTCTCAAGCGCGGCGACGCGGGCTACAACGGCGTGCCGGCCGTGGTCATCAGCGTGCAGAAGCAGCCGGCCGCGGACACCGTGCGGCTGACCGGCGACATCGAAGCGGCACTCGCGGAGCTGAAGCAGGGCCTGCCCAAGGGCATCAGCGAGCCGCGCGTGCTCTTCCGCCAGGCGGAGTTCATCAAGGCGTCGATCACCAACGTTGCCGAGGCGCTGCGGGACGGCGCGATCATGGTGGCGATCGTGCTCTTCGCCTTCCTGCTGTCGGCGCGCACGACCGCCATCTCGCTCATCGCGATCCCGCTGTCGCTCGCCGTCACCGCCGTGGTCTTCCAGTGGCTCGGCCAGTCGATCAACGTGATGACGCTCGGGGGCCTCGCCATCGCCATCGGCGAGCTGGTGGACGACGCGGTCGTGGGCGTGGAGAACATCCTGCGCCGGCTGCGCCAGAACCGGGGTGCGGCGGCGCCGCTGTCGCCTTTCGACGTGGTCGAGCGCGCCAGCGTCGAGGTCCGCTCCGGGATCCTCTACGCCACCATCATCGTCGTGCTGGTGTTCGTGCCGCTCTTCGCGCTTCCCGGCATCGAGGGGCGTCTCTTCTCGCCGCTGGGCATCGCGTACATCGTGTCGATTCTCGGCTCGATGATCGTGTCGATGACCGTCACACCGGTGCTCTGCTACTACCTGCTGCCGGCGATGAAGCGGCTGGACCACGGCGACAGCCCGCTGGTGGCCTGGCTCAAGCGCCAGGACGGGGAGTTCCTTGCCTGGTCCTTCCCCCGAGCGAAGATGCTCATCTCGGTCGCGGTGATCGCCGTCGCGGCCGCGGCGGCAAGCGTGCCGTTCTTTCCGCGCATGTTCCTGCCGGCGTTCAACGAGGGCTCGCTGGTGCTCTCGCTGATGCTCAATCCCGGTACGTCGCTGGCCGAGGCCAACCGGGTCGGCGGCGTCGCCGAAGTGCTGATCCGCGAGGTTCCCGAGGTCACGCAGGTGGGCCGCCGCACCGGTCGCGCGGAACTCGACGAACACGCGGAAGGTGTCCACTCGGCCGAGATCGACGTCGACCTGAAGCGCTCGGGCCGCAGCCGCGAGCAGGTCATGGCGGACATCCGGGATCGGCTCTCCGTGCTGCCCGCGCAGGTCGCCATCGGCCAGCCGATCTCGCACCGCCTGGACCACCTGCTCTCCGGCGTGCGCGCCCAGATCGCGCTCAAGATCTACGGCGACGACACCGACACGCTGCGCGGACTGGCCGAGCAGATGCGCGCACAGCTCGCCGCCGTGCCGGGCCTGGTGGACCTCACGGTCGAGAAGCAGGTGCTCATCCCGCAGATCACGGTTCGCCTCGATCACCGCAAGGCTGCCCAGGCCGGACTCGCGCCGGGCGAGGCCATTCGCGTCCTGCAGGCCCTGACAGACGGGGCACACGGTGCGCAGGTTGTCGACGGGTCACGACGCTACGAGCTGGTGCTGCGGCTGCCCGATGCGAGTCGAAGCCCGCAGGATCTCGCCCGCACGCTGATCGACACGCCGTCGGGCCGCATCCCCGTCGCGGCGATCGCCACCGTGGAGGAGACCGACGGGCCCAACCAGATCGGCCGGGAGAACGGCCGGCGGCGCATCGTGGTCTACGCCAACACCGACGGCCGGGACATGGGGCGCGTTGTCGGCGACATCCGCCGCGTCATCGCCGCCACGACCCTTCCCACCGGGACCTTCGTGAGCCTCGAGGGCCAGTTCCAGGCCCAGGAGCAGGCCACGCGGCTCATCGTCGGCCTGTCGCTGGTGTCGCTGGCGATGATGTTCCTGGTGCTCTACTCGCGCTACCAGTCCGTGGTGCTGGCCGGCATCATCATGGCCAACATCCCGCTGGCGCTGATCGGGAGCGTGGTGGCGATGTGGCTCGCGGGAGTGAGCCTGTCGGTGGCCTCGATGGTGGGCTTCATCACGCTCGCGGGCATCGCCTCCCGCAACGGCATCCTCAAGATCAGCCACTACGTGAACCTGTGCAAGTTCGAGGGCGAGGAATTCGGGCGGGCCATGATCGTCCGCGGCTCCCTGGAAAGGCTCACGCCCGTGCTGATGACCGCACTCGTGGCGGCCTTCGCGCTGACGCCGCTGCTCCTGGCTGCCGACGCGCCCGGCAAGGAAATCCTGCATCCCGTGGCGGTCGTCATCTTCGGCGGGCTCGTGAGCTCCACGCTGCTCGACACGCTGCTCACGCCGCTCCTCTTCTGGCTGTTCGGGGAGAAGCCCCTGCAGCGGCTCGTCGGAAAGCCGGCGCACGCGGCCCCCGCGGAGCCCGAGGCCGAGGAGGCGTACTGACATCACGGCGCACTTCGGCGGTCTAGGCGCGCCCCATGAAGTGTCGCGGAGTCGCGCCACAGACGCGCCTGAAGTGGCGCACCATGTGGCTCTGGTCGAAGAACCCGGTCTCGGCGGCGACCACGGCGGCCCGATGGCCCTGGCCCAGCAGGGCCTGCGCCCGGCGAACGCGCAGATCGCAGACATAGCGGTAAGGGGGCTTGCCGAGCCGGCGCCGGAAGGTCGCGGCAAAGCGCGGCACGCTCATCCCGGCGATCGCTGCAAGCTGCTGCAGCGAGGTCTGCTGCGCGTAGTTGCGCTCGACGAAGTTGAGGACCCTTTCGATCGCGCCGTCATCCACTCCCATCACCGCTCCCGGGTCACTTGATCACGAAGCGCGCGCTGCTCGTCGTCTTGTCTTCGAACGTGACGAGCGCGATCACCTTGTCGCCCTTGACGAGCTTCACGCCCTTGGCGACCAGCCTGTCGCCCGCCGCAGGCTCGAGCTTCGCCTCGGACTTGGCGCTGCCGCTCAGCACGGTGAGCTTGCCGCTCAGCTTCGCCGTCGGCATCGTCTGCCCATGGTCGTCGAGGTAGACCTCGACGGTGTCGCCCTTGGCGACGAGTTCGAACTTGGTCTCGCCCGACATCTGGATCTGGCCGCCGTGGCGGGACTTGTCGTCGCCATGCGCCCAGGCGGCGCCCGCTTGCAGCGCCGCGGCCATCAGCAAAAGAGACAGCAGTCTTTTCACGGTTGCACCTCCGCCGACCTGCCGGTGACGCTCATTCCGGCTCATGGGGCAGGACGAACGAAAGCGTCGCCAGGTGCTCGACCTGCTTCGTCTTCGCCGGGTCCTCCGGGGGCGTCTCGAGGATCGCCTGGATCACGTTCAACCCCTGGTTGCGGACCTTGATCGTCACGGTGCCGTCCTTTCCCGTCTTCACCGGCTTTGCGTCGGGGTCGTTGACGAAATCCGGCGTGATCTTCGCGCCCGCCACGGGCTTGCCCTTGTAGAGCACCTTGAGCCGGAGCGGCTGGCCCAGCTTCACGGGCAGCGGCGTCTTCATCGGAAGGATCTGCAGCACCTGCCCGGGAAGCTGGGGCATCGGCGCGGTCAGCTCGCGCCGCACGTGCACCCCGTACTTGTAGTTCTTGGTGCTGATGATGACGGCACCCGGCACCTCGTCCATGCCCTTGCTGTGCCACTTGCCGTCGGAGGTCTTGGTCCAAGTGCCGTAGTCCATGGCGGCGGCGACGAATGCCGGCTGGTTGTCGACATCGACGGTGACGAGGGGGCCGTTGGTGACGAGCTTGCTCGGCACTTCCTTGCCCTCCTCGTCGTAGGCGGCGAACTTGGTGATCTTCGGCAAGCGCTTGACCACGTCGAGGTCGTCGGCGCCCACGCCGAAGACCATCGCCAGGGTGTTGGCGCGCTGCGCGAACCAGAAACCGTGGGCATGGGCCGACGTCGTGGCGAACATTCCCGCGGCAAGGACGGCCACAGCGGCGGATCGGATCAGGCTTTTCATGGTCTTCCCCTCATGCGGGCGCATGGCCCAGGATGGTTATCAATTCCAGGTACCCCCCGAAGTGGTCTTCGTGCGACAAGAATAGGAGTCGAGCGCCGCAAGCATTGATCCAAGCCTCGCTTGCCTGCGGTCGTTTATCGCGAAATGCGGCGGGGTCGCGGCAGATTATTGCGGCGGCGGGGAGGCGGCTCCCGCCGGGCAGCGCCGCTCCGCCAGCGTCGCAAGGAGTGCCGCGCCCAGCGGCAGGACCTCGTCGTTGAAGTCGTAGGCGGGGTGATGCAGGGGCCGGCTGAAGGGCCCGCCGCCCTGGCCCAGCCAGACGTAGGCCCCGGGAACCTCTTCGAGCATGAAGGCGAAGTCCTCGGAAGTGAACGCAGGCGCTTCGGCCTCGATCGCCCGTCCGCAAAGTGCAGCGGCGGCCTCCAGGACATGAGCGGCGCACCCGGCGTCGTTCACGGTCGCCGGGTAGTAGCGCACGTACTCGAGCGCGGCAGTGCAGCCGGCCGCCCTGGCCGTGCCCTCGACGAGCTCGCGCAGCGCCGTCTCGATGCGCTGCTGCACGGCAGGGTCGAACGTGCGTACGGTACCGGCGAGGCGCACCTCGGCGGGCATGACGTTGTGCGAGCTCCCGCCCTGGATCAGCGTGACGGAGAGCACGGCGGTCGCCGCAGGGTCGATGCGCCGGGCAACCAGCGTGTTGGCGCCGGCCACGATCTGCGCGGCGCACAGGATCGCGTCGGGGCTGTAGTGCGGTTGCGCGGCGTGGCCACCGAGCCCACGCACGCGGATCTCGAAGCGATCGGCCGCGGCCATGATCGGTCCGGAGCGGGTCGCCACCGTTCCCGCCGGCAGCGAAGGCCAGTTGTGCAGCGCGTAGACCTCGGCGCAGGGAAAGCGGCGGAACAGCCCGGCCTCGATCATCGCCCTGGCGCCCGCCTGGCCCTCCTCGGCGGGCTGGAAGATGAAGCGCACCTCGCCATCGAAGCGGCGCGTTTCGGCCAGGTAGCGCGCGGCGCCCAGCAGCATGGCGGTGTGGCCGTCGTGGCCGCAGCTATGCGCGCACCCGGGGCGCAGGCTCGCATGGGCTAGCCCGCTCGTCTCCTCGATGGGCAGGGCGTCCATGTCGGCGCGCAGCCCGATCGTCCTGCCGGACTTGCCCGCCTTCAGGACTCCCACGACACCGGTCCCGCCCAGGCCCTCGTGCACCTCGATTCCCCAGGCGCGCAGGCGCTCGGCCACGAGCGCCGCGGTGCGCTTCTCCTCGTAGGCGAGCTCGGGATGGCGGTGCAGGTCGCGGCGGATCGCGCGCAGCTCCTCGCCCAGCTCGTGCATCCTCGCAAGCATGCGGGGATGCTAGCACGCGCCTCTCGGCACGCTGCGCTGATTGGCGCGCGATTTCAGCCGTAGCGCATGGCCGCGCCGGGGCGAAATGGCGCAATCGACTTCGGCAAGGACCTATGCTGCCGGGAGTCCATCGAATGCGGAGACGCCATGATCGTCGGAGTGCCGAAGGAGACCAAGGTCCACGAGTATCGCGTCGGGCTCACGCCGGCCTCGGTGCGGGAACTCACGCAGCGCGGCCACGACGTGCGCATCGAGCGGAACGCGGCGAGCGCCATCGGCTTCGAGGACGGCGACTACCGCGCGGCCGGTGCGAAGATCGTGAAGAGCGCGGCCGAGGTGTTCGCCCAGGCCGACCTCATCGTGAAGGTGAAGGAGCCCCAGGAGGCGGAGCGCAAGCGCCTGCGCCGCGGCCAGGTGCTCTTCACGTACCTGCACCTGGCGCCGGATCCCGGGCAGGCGAAGGACCTCGTCGCGAGCCGCGCGATCTGCATCGCCTACGAGACCGTGACCTCGCCTGCGGGCACGCTTCCGCTGCTCGCCCCGATGTCCGAGGTGGCCGGGCGCATGTCGATCCAGGCCGGGGCAGGCGCGCTCGAGAAGCCGCGCGGCGGTCGCGGCGTGCTCATCCCCGGCGTGCCCGGCGTACCCGCGGCGCGCGTCCTCATCATCGGCGGCGGGGTCGTCGGCGTGAATGCCGCCGAGATGGCCGTAGGGCTAGGGGCGGACGTGACGGTCGCTGACCGGTCGCTCGAAGTGCTGCGCCGGATCAACGTGCAGTTCGGCTCGCGGGTGAGGACGCTGTACTCCACGCAATCGGCGATCGAGGCCGAGCTGCCGCATGCCGACCTCGTGATCGGTGCCGTGCTCGTTCCGGGAGCGGCGGCGCCCCGGCTGGTGACGCGCAAGATGCTCCGCACGATGAAGCGTGGCTCGGTCCTCGTGGATGTGGCGATCGACCAGGGCGGCTGCTTCGAGACTTCCCGGCCCACGACGCACGAGGAGCCGACCTACGAGGTGGACGGCATCATCCACTATTGCGTGGCCAACATGCCCGGAGCGGTGCCGCGCACTTCGACGATTGCGCTCAACAACGCCACGCTGCCTTTTGTCGTCGCCCTGGCCGGGAAGGGCTGGAAACGGGCGCTCGCGGACGATCCGCACTTCGCCGAGGGCCTGAACGTCGCCAACGGCAAGATCACCAGCAAGCCCGTTGCCGAGGCACTCGGGCGCGCCTTCACGCCGGCGGAGTCGATCCTGCGCGGGTAGAGTGAGGCGAAATGGCATCCCCGGGACTCATCCGAATCCACCGCTGGGTCGCGCTCTCGCTGGGGGCGTTCATCGCGCTGGTCGGCGTCACCGGCGCCATGCTGGTCTTCCGCGACGAGCTCACCCCGGTCTTCACGCCCGCCGTGAGGATCGCGGCGGAGCCCGACCCCGCGGGCGCCTACGCGCGCATCCTCGCCGCGGCCCGCGGCGCCGAACCGGGCCTGACGGCGCTCGATATCGACATGCCGGGACGCGCCGACCGCGCGGCCGGGGTGATCATCCACAAGCCGACGGGAAACCGGCACCTGTTCGTCGATCCGCACGATGGCAGGGTGGTCGCCGACAGCGATCGCGAGTGGCTGCCGTTCACGTCCCTCTACGAGCTCCACCGCCGTTTCCTGCTCGGCAGGACGGCTGAACCCATCGTCGGCGTCCTCGGATTGGCCCTCGCCTTCATGGCCGTGAGCGGCCTCGTCCTGTGGTGGCCCCGGAAATGGTCGAACGCCCTCCGCGTCCGCTGGGACGGGAATCGCCTCGCGGTGAGCTACGACCTGCACAAGTGCGCGGGCGCGGCCTTCGCGCTGATCCTGGCCGTGAACGCCGTGATTGGATTCATGATGACCTTCGACGAGGCGTCCGTGGCGATCGTCAACGCGGCCACGGGTTCCCCGAGCCCCGCGCCCGTGCCGCGGGCCTCGTCCGAGTTCCTGCGCTCGGGTCGCTCCCTGGACGAAATCGTGGCGGCGGCTGACCGGGCGTTGCCCGAAGGGCGCGTGCGCCGCGTGACGATCCGCGCCGGCGATGCGCCGGTCCTGGTCAGGAAACGCCTGGCCACGGACAACGAGACGAACGGGATGAATCGCATCTACGTCGATGCCGCCACCGCAACGGTGCTGCAGGCGAAGCTGCAAAGGGACATGCCGCCCGGAAGCGCGATGTTCGAGTGGCTGTATCCGCTGCACACCGGCACGCTGGTCGGAACGCCGTACCGGCTCCTTCTCGTCCTCGCCGGGTGCGTGCCGCTCTTCTCGCTCGTCACCGGCCTCATCGTCTGGCGTTCGAAGGCGAAGGCGAAGCGCAAGCAGCGGTCGTCCGCGGACGAAGGCGGCCCGGTGCGCGACAAGTCCCTGAACGGAGTCCTATAGAAAATGCAGGTTCCCCTTCGATCTGTCGCGAGCTCGCCCGAGCTGCCGAAGTCCGTCGACGCGGTCATCATCGGCGCCGGGATCGTCGGCGTGTTCGCCGCCTATTACCTCGCCAAGCGCGGGGTTCGCGTGGCGCTCCTGGAAAAGGGCCGCGTCAGCGCGGAGCAATCGGGCCGCAACTGGGGCTGGTGCCGCCAGCAGAACCGCGATGCGCGCGAGCTGCCGATGGCGACCATGAGCCTCGATCTCTGGGAGCGCTTCACGCAAGAGTCGGGCGAGCAGACCGGCTTCCGGCGCTGCGGCCTGTTCTATCTCAGCAACAACGAGGAGGAGCTTGCCGGCTGGAAGCGTTGGTGCGATTTCGCCCGGACGGTCGGCGTGACGACGCACATGCTCGACAGCGCAGCGGCGACCGAGCGCGGGCGGTTCACGGGGCGCGAGTGGAGGGGAGGCGTCTTCTCGCCGAGCGACGGCATCGCCGATCCCGGCGAGGCCGCGCCCGCGGTCGCGGCGGCCCTCATGAAGCTCGGCGGCACGGTCCACCAGGAGTGCGCCGCGCGCGGACTCGAGCTCGAGGGCGGGAGGGTGGGCGGAGTCGTCACCGAGAAGGGGACGATCAAGACCCGGGTGGCCGTGCTCGCGGGGGGCGCCTGGGCCTCGGCCTTCTGCAACCAGCTGGGCGTGCGCTTTCCCCAGTCGACCGTGCGGCAGTCCGTCCTCACGGTGGCCGGTGGCACGGAAGGCGTGCCGGATGCGCTGCATACCGACGCAGTATCGATCACGCGCCGCGGCGAATGGGGCCACATGCTGTCGATCAGCGGCCGCGGCCGCGTCGATCCCACGCCGCAGTTCCTGCGCTTCTCCCCCAAGTTCCTGCCGATGTTCCTGCGGCGCTGGCGCAAGGTCTGGCCGGGCGGCCTCGAGGGATTTCGTTCGGGACATGAGAGCCTTGCCCGGTGGCGGCTCGATCAGCCGACCCCGATGGAACGGATGCGCATCCTCGACCCGATGGTCGACGAGGCTGCGGTGCGGCTCACCCGGGAGCGCGCCGTCGATCTCGTTCCCGCGCTCAAGGGCCGCCCGGTCAACGGCTCCTGGGCGGGTTACATCGACACGACGCCCGACGGGGTCCCGGGGATCGGGGAGATCGCCAGCGTGCCCGGCTTCGTGCTCGCGGCCGGGTTCAGCGGGCACGGCTTCGGCATCGCGCCGGGGGCGGGTCACCTGATTGCGGACATCGTGAACGGCGACCCGCCCATCGTCGACCCGCGTCCCTATCACCCCGACCGCTTCGCCCATTCGGCCTGGGGCAAGGTCGCGGACTTCTGACCCCTGCCTGAAAGGCGTGACATGGACACCACGGTAGCCAACACGACGCGAGTGAAAGGCGTCATCGACCTGCGCGCCTATGCCACGAACGCCGCTCCGACACGCGATTGGCTCTCCGGCAGGGCCACACCCGCTTTCGCTGACGGTGCGGCGGCGGTGACGGCGATCGCGCCGATCGGCGACGGACGGGTCCCCGCGCTCCAGGCCGATGAGTTCGTGATCGTGCTCTCGGGCGAGATTCGAATCGAGACTTCGAGCGGCATCGCGACCGTCATGGCGGGACAGAGCTTCGTGCTGCCCGCCGGCCTGGGCTTCGGCTGGCGAGCCGTTCCGGGAACGGTCGCGGTGATCGTCTCGTGCCCCGGTGCCTCCGGGACCGCGGCCGATGTCGTGCCGATCGACACGGCCGCGCCGCTGGAGCCCTCGAATCCGCCGCTCGCCGAGCTGCTCGTGGGTCCGACGCCGTCCTGCCGCAACCATACCGACTACAGCTCGGCCAGCGGCGAATTCGTCTGCGGGACCTGGGATTCGACGCCCTATCATCGCCGCCCGATGACCTATCGCCACATCGAGCTGATGCACTTGCTCGAGGGCGCCGTGACCTTCCGGGACGCGTCGGGATCGGCAACCTTCTCGAAGGGAGACATCTTTCTCGCGGCGCGTGGCGCGCAGTGTGCGTGGCTGAGCGAAGTCCACGTGAAGAAGGTCTACGCCATCCACCGCCCCGCCTGACCGTTTGGTGGTGAACGAGGGCATCGATGCAGTCGCCGCCTGCGGCGAACCGAAGACAGGAGACCCATGAGCCTCAGTTTCGATCCCGACAAGATCTCCTTCCCCATCGGCCACTTCATCGGCGGGCGGCTCCTTCCCGCCAAGGGCGTGATCGACATGCACCGGCCCTCGGATGGAAAGCCGCACGCGGGCTGTCCCCTGGCCGGCGAGGATCTCGTGGACGAGGCCGTGCAGGTCGCGAAGAAGGCGCTCGCGAGCAGCAACTGGGGCGGCGTGCGCCCGCGCGAGCGCACGAAGGTCCTGCAGGCGTGGGCCGACCTCCTGGAGGCGGACGAGATGCTCGCGAGGCTCGAGGCCGTATCCTCGACCCGCCCGATCGCGCAGCTCGTCGCCGGCGACATTCCGGTGGTCGCCGAGCAGATCCGCTTCTTCGCCGAGTTCGCCGACAAGGAAGGCAGCGACCTCGTGCCGACCGACGACCAGAGCTTCGGCATGATCATGACCGAGCCCTATGGTGTCGTGGGCGCGATCGTTCCCTGGAACGTGCCGATCTCGACGGCGAGCTGGAAGCTGGGGCCGGCGCTCGCCGCGGGCAATGCCGTGGTGCTCAAGCCTTCCGAAATGACGCCCTTCTCGGCGATCCGCATGGCCGAACTCGCGGTGAAGGCGGGCGTGCCCGCGGGCCTCGTCAACATCGTGCTGGGCGACGGACGCACGACCGGCACCGCGATCACCTCCCATCCCGACGTCGCCAAGGTGAGCTTCACGGGTTCGACGCAGGCCGGCGCCGCCATCGCCGAAAACATCGCGCGCACCGGCATCAAGCCACTCACGCTCGAGCTGGGCGGCAAGAGCCCGCAGGTCGTGTTCGCCGACGCCGATCTCGAGCGGACCGCGGCGGCGATCGCCACGAGCATCCTCGCCAACGCGGGACAGGGCTGTGTCGCGGGCACGCGCCTGATCGTCGAGGCGCGCGTGGCCCAGGCGCTCGTCGAGAAGGTCGCCGCGCGCATGAGGGACGTTCGCCCGGGCCCCACGTGGGACGAGGCCTCGCAGTATTCGCCGATCATCTCGGACCGGCAGCTGCGCCGGATCGACTCGATCGTGCAGGCGGCGATCAAGGCGGGGGCGGAGTGTGTCGCCGGAGGCGGGCCCTTCGAGCGCGAGGGCTACTTCTACCAGCCGACGCTGCTCGGCAATGTTGCCCCGGAGTCACCCGCCATCGCCGAGGAGATATTCGGGCCCGTGCTGACGGTGCAGACCTTCGCGACCGAGGAGGAAGCGGTGGCGCTATCCGACCACCCGACCTATGGTCTCGCCGCAGGGCTCTACACCTCTGACCTGTCGCGCGCGATCCGCCTGTCGCGCCGCATCCAGGCGGGGACCATCTGGGTCAACCGCTACAGCCGCTCGCGCGACCACATCCTGCCGACCGGGGGCTACAAGCACTCGGGCCTCGGGAAGGATCTCGGCCGCGAAGCCTACGTCGCCAACCGCAAGAGCAAGAGCGTGCTGGTCGGGCTCTGAAGAGGAATTGCCGAGCGCCGCCCGCGCCGGAGGCTAGTCACCGAGCCTGTAGATATCGGCAAGGTCGCCCAGGTCCCAGTTCCCGCCCGTCAACACCACGCAGACATTCTCGTCGGGCTCGACTTTCACCGTGCCGGCCAGCAAGGCTCCGATGCCGATCGAGGCGGCGGGCTCGGCGATCAATTTCGCATCCGTGGCGAGCCTGCGCATGCCCTCGGCGATATGCTCGTCCTCGACGAGGACGATCTCGTCCACGTACTTTTCGATGATGGGATAGGGGTTGCGGCCCGGAACGCTGATTCTCAGGCCATCGGCGATGGTGTCCTTCAGGGGCAGCGAAGTGGGCTTCCCGTTCTTCCTGCTGTGAAAGTACTTCGGTGTCAGGGCGGGCTCCGCGCCGATGACACGCACGGAAGGTTTCGTCTCCTTGACGGCGGTGGCGATTCCCGAAATGAGGCCTCCGCCCCCGATGGGGACGATCACCGTGTCCACGTCTTCCAGGTCCTCCAGTATTTCGCAGCCGATGGTTCCCTGGCCCGCCATGACCAGCGGATCCTCGAAAGCGTGAACGACCGCATAGTCGTTCTCCGCGGCGATCTCGTAGACCTTCTTCCATCGGGCGGCGGTATCGCCGTCGTAGAGGATGACTTCGGCCCCGAGCGCTTGCGTATTGGCAACCTTTATTTTCGGGCTGGTGACCGGAATCACCAGGATCGCCTTCACGCCGAGCATCCTGGCGGCGTAGGCAAGCCCCTGCGCATGATTGCCCGACGAAGTGGCGATCAGCCCCTTGGCGATCTGGTCCCTTGGCAGCGAAAGCGACTTGTTCAGGGCGCCCCGGATCTTGAAGGCACCGGTGACCTGCAGGGTTTCCGGCTTGAGATAGACCCGGCAGCCGACAGCCTCTTCGATCTTCTCCGCGCGCAATAACGGCGTATGCCGGATGTAGGGCTTCAGGCGTTCGCGCGCTTCGCGAATGTCCTGGAGTGTCGGGTAGTCGCGCATGGCGCTCAACGGATGAACTCGAAGAACGCTCCGACCCCGCCCTGCATCGCATTGCGATAGATCTTCGCGGCGGTCGTGTTGTCCTGTATGGCCATTCCCGTGGAGTCGAAGATCGTGACTTCCTCGTCGCTTTCCCTTCCCGGCTTCCTGCCCAGCAGGATCTCGCCGATCTCCGCGTGGATGTCGTCCCGGGTGATGATGTTGCTGCTCAACGGATGCCAGGTTTCGCCCTTCTCGGCGCACTGGGCGATCGAGTCGTTGACGATCTTCGCGTTCCTGAAGATCGCCGGATCCAGTTCCTGCTTGCCTCTCTGGTCCGTGCCGATCGCGACGATGTGCGTGCCCGGCCTGACCCAGCCGGCCTCGACCAGCGATCCCTTGCCGCGGGTCGTCGTCACCAGGATGTCGGCCCGCTCGACGGCTTCCTGCTTGGAGCTTTCCGGCACCACGGCAATGCCCAGCTCGCGTTCGATATCGTTCTCGAACTTCGCGAGCGCGTCCGGGTTCTCGTCCCATGCGTGGATTTCTTCGATCCTCATGACCTCGCTGATCGCCCGGACCTGCATCCTCGCCTGGTTCCCGGTGCCGATGGAGGCGATCTTCCTCGAGTTCCTCCTCGCGAGGGCCTTCACTGAAACGGCTCCGGCTGCCCCGGTCCTGAGGCCCGTGATCAAGCTGCCTTCCATGACGCACACCAGCGCGCAGCTCCGGGCGTCGAACAGGAGGATGGTCCCCATCCCGTTGGGCACGCCGTGCGCCGTCGGGTTGTCGATGAACCCTCCCGAGGACGCCTTCATGGAGATCATTTCACTGGACTTGTCGTAGCCCAGCTTGAAGTCGATCTCCCCGCGCGGCGAAGGCAGGTGTATCCCGGTATAGCCCGGTTGCACGACCTGGTCGCTGTTGAACGCCCTGTAGGCCTCTTCCACCGTGCCGATGGCCTCCTTCATGGAGATCAGCCCGCGGACTTCCTCCTTCGTGAGCAATAGTGTCTTCACCGGCGTCGGCTCGCTAGAAATACTTGACCCAGGCCTTGTCGGTGGTGCGCTTGTAGCGCGCGAACGCCCGGGTGGGGTAGTACAGCACCGGCAGCAGGGCCAGGGAGATCAGCCATACAGGCCAGTAGCGATCGAGCTCCCACCGGTCGCCATGGTTGGCGCCCACGAGCGCCAGCATGAGGAGCTGCAGCGCCAGCAGCACATACAGGTGAAAGATGTAGAAGAACATGGGCGCGCTGCCGAAGACGGCGAGCGCGCGCGTGAAGGCGTTGCTCATGGCCTCGAGCCGCGGAAAGAGCAGGAACCCCACGCCCAGCGTCAACAGCAGGAAGTCGAGCGACGGCGGGTACTTGGTGTAGTTCAGGAACGACATCACGGTGTGCAGCAAGT
>CAZOIB010000048.1:0-11594 GCA_964579785.1 uncultured Lysobacter sp.
GAGGCGCGTTTTCCGGCAGCCGGCAACGTCACCTCCTTGATCGCGCGGCGCCTGGGCAAGCTTTCCCCGGGGGCCGTCATGATCGCGCGCTGCGCGGCCGTGGCGGGACAGGACTTCTCCGCCGAGCTCGCTTCGCACGTCCTGGGCGTGCGTCCCCTCGGTCTCGTCGACGCCTGGATGGAACTGGAGCGCGCGCACGTCCTTCGCGACGGCGCCTTCGAGCACGACCTGATCCACGAGGCGGCGGTAGCGTCGGTGCCGGCGGCGATCGCCCGCCGCCTGCATGCCGAGATTGCGGCGTTCCTCGAGACGAGCGAAACCGAGCCCGGGCGCGTGGCCAGCCACTGGATGGCGGCTCGCCGGCCCAAGGAGGCAAGCAGTGCATTCGTGCGCGCGGCGGCCAGGGCGCGCGCCGCGGGGCGGCGAATCGAGGAAGCCGGCCTGCTCGGAGAGGCCGCGTGCTGCCTGGAGGAGGTCGGCGAGCCCGACGCGCGCTTCGAGGCGCTGCTCGCGTGCGCCGAAGCGATGATCTGCAACGACCTGGGGGAAGCCACGCGGGCCGCCGTGCATGCCGCGGAGGACGCCGCCCGTACCGACGACCAGCGCTTGCGCGCGCTGCTGCGCAAGGCCGACTACCTCGGCAACTGCAGCGATTCCGCGGCGGCGGTCGAAACGGGGCGGGCCGGCATTGCCCTGGCGAACAAGGCGAAGCGCAAGGAACTCGCCGTGCTCTTTTCCGTGGTCGTGGCCGGGGGGCTGTGCGAGATGCGCCGCGTGGACGAGGCCCTGGCGCTGCTGGAGCCTTTCCGTACGTGGGCAGGCACGAAGCTCGAGCCCCGCGCGAGCATCGAGTACTACATCCAGTTCGGCATCGCCCTCGACCTGGCGAACCGGCTCGGCGATGCGCTCGGCGCCTTCGAGTCGGCGCGCGAGATCGCGGCCGCAAATGGCTACAAGGACCTCCTGGCCACGTCCCTGTCCAACCTGGCCACGACCACCAGCAAGAGAGGGGGACTTGCGAGTGCGGTCGAGTTCGGCCGCCAGGCGCTGCAGTTGTGGCGCGAAGCGGAAAGCCTCAAGGGCACGCCGCTGCAGACGCAAACGATGCTCGCCCACCGGCTGCGCGACATCGGGCATTACGGGGAGGCGATCGCGATGCTGGAGGAGGCGCTCGCGGAATTTCGCCGAGCCGGGACGCTGCACTGGAGCTTCTCGGCCGCGCACCGCCTCGCATTGGCCTACGCACACGTGGGCCAGCACGCGCGCGCGCTCAAGCTGCTCGGGGACGATCCCGCGGGACTCGCGACCAAGGCGCAGGCGATCTGGATCGCCCATCGCGCGGAAGTGGCGAGGCTGGCGGGAGGGGCGCCCCTGAAGCCCGTACGCGCGGCGCTGGCGCTGCTGGGAGGCGACCTCGATGACGGGAACAACCGGCTGGTGAGCCTCATCGCCTCCGCCATCGTGCCGCCGGAAGAGGGCGAATCCATGGCTACGGCGGTCGCGGCATGGGCAGCGGCGCGCGAGCGATTCGGCATGGCTATCGTGGCGCACGTGCGTGCCGCGGGATGCGCCCTCGCGCTGGGTGCCGTGGATCGCGCCGAACCGCAGATCGAAGCCGCGCTGCGACTGTTCGCGGACCACGAGCCCGACAACTTCTATCGCGCCGAACTCTGGTGGGTAGCCACGCAGGTGTTCCGGGCCGCGAACCGCGGCGCTCGGGCCGACCGCATGCTCGCCGATGGCAGGGATTGGATCACGCGCATCGCGAGCGAGCATGTCGGCGCGCAATACCGTGACAGCTTCCTGAACCGCAACCCGGTCAACCGCGCGCTCCTCGCGGCCGCCAGCCGCCTCCTCTAGCGGGCCGCGCGGCAACCCTCGCGTCACGCTTGCGTGACGCCTCCCATCGTAGAAGGAAGACGCGTCGCGCGACTGCGCGCGCGCTCCGCTCACAAGGACGTCCGATGGCCGCGAACGATAGGAGGAGAAGAACCATGAACATGAATCCGTTCCTGAAGCGTGTGCTTGCCATTTTCGCGCTGGCGTTCGCCGTCGCGACTTCCGCGCGGGCCACCGCCACCGACCTGTGGTGGAACGCGAACGAGAGCGGCTGGGGCGTCAACGTGGTCCAGCAGGCCGACATCCTCTTCCTCACCGTCTTCGTCTACGGGCCGAGCGGCCAGCCGCTCTGGCTCGTGGCGCCGTCGACTCAGGAACAGAGCGCGGGTGCCGATCGCAGCGTCACTTTTTCCGGGCCGCTCTACCAGACCACCGGACCGTGGCTGGGAGGTGCCTTCAACCCGGCTTCCGTAGTCGTCACTCCGGTGGGAAGTGTCACGTTCGTGCACCTCACGCAGACGACGGCCTCCCTCGTCTACACGGTGAACGGCACCACGGTCACCAAGGCCCTGACGCGGATGACGTGGCGAAGCAACGTCAACGTGCCCGGCAACTACCTGGGCGCGCTCACGCTCACCCGCACCGGCTGTTCCAGCGGTCCGGCGAGCTACCAGGCCACCATGCAGTTCAGCGTGACGATGTCCGGCTCGACGATCCGCATGTCGATGCAGCCCTCCGGCGGCGGAACGTGCACGGCGACCGGCCCGTATGTCCAGGAGGGAAGCCAGGGGCGGTTCGAAGGGACCGTCACCTCCTGCGCCAACGGCGCGTCCGGAGTCGGCGGCGCCAAGGTGATCGAGGCGTCCGACGGCATCAGCGGCCGGTTCTATGCCGCCTATGAAGGCGGGTGCATGGAGACGGGTGCCTTTGCCGGGGTGTTCCTGAACTGAACGATTGCTCACCTGGGAGGTGCTCCATGAATGCGATTCCCGTTGCCCGCCTGACTGCGCTGTTTCCCGTCGCGCCGCTCGCTCTCGCCCTCGCCATGGGTAGCGTGATCCCGAATGCCGCTGCGGCGCCGCAGTTGTCGGCAAGGGCCGGCAACACCTGCGCCGTGATGGCCGGCGTGGCCTGGTGCTGGGGTTACAACTCCAACGGGCAATTGGGCAACAACAGCCTCACCGAGAGCGCGGTGCCGGTGCAGATGGTGCTTTCGAGCGGGGCGAGCACCATCAGCACGAGCGGCGCGCATGCCTGCGCCGTGGTCAACGGCGCCGCCTGGTGCTGGGGCAAGAACAACTACGGGCAACTCGGCGACAACACGCTCGTCCAGAGCCTGCTGCCCGTCCAGGTCACGGGACTCACCGCGGGTGTCACGGCAATCGCGGCGGGCGACAACCACACCTGCGCGGTCGTCAACGGCGGCGTGAAGTGCTGGGGCGAGAACGCCCGCTACGGGCAGCTGGGCAACGGCTCCTCGACCGACAGCGCGGTTCCCGTGAGCGTCACCGGGCTGGCGAGCGGCGTCACCGCGCTCTCCGCCGGACTCAACCACACCTGCGCGCTCGTCTCCGGCGCGGTGAACTGCTGGGGCCGCGGCAATTCCGGCGAGCTGGGCAATGGCGCGACCGTCGCCGTGAGCCGCACGCCGGTCGTGGTGACCGGCAGCAGCGGCACCAGCATCCTCTCGGTTGGAGGATCCTTCGCCTGCACCGTGAAGAGCGCTGCCGCCACCTGCTGGGGATGGGGTGGCCAGGGCCAGCTCGGCAACAACAGCTCGACGGGAGGACCCCTGCCGCAGCAGGTATTCGGGCTCACGGGCGGAGTCTCCGGAATTGCCGCCGGGAGTGCCAACCACGCCTGCGCCATCGTCAACGGCGGGGCGCAATGCTGGGGATCCAACAGCTCGGGGCAGCTCGGCAACCCGGCTTTCGGCGGGGGAAGCTACGTTCCGGTGGCGGTGAGCAGCCTGGCCAGCGGGGTCACGGAAATGTCGGCCGGCGGTTCGCATACCTGCGCCACGGCGGCCGCGGGACTGTATTGCTGGGGCCTGAACGCCAATGGGCAGCTTGGCAATGGCAGCGCCGCCACGAGCAATGTGCCGCTGCTCGCGGTGCCGGCGTCGGCACTCGCCACTACGCTGGCCGTCTCTCCCGCGACGCTGGACCTGGGCGGGCAGTCGATGAACACGACCTCGCTGCCGAAGTCGGTAACGATCACGAACACGGGTGCGGCTGCGGTCACCCTATCGAAAGTGAGCGTGTCGCCGCAGTTCTCGCAGACCAACACGTGCGGGGCGCTGGCCCCCGGGGCGTCGTGCACCGTCACCGTGACCTTCACGCCTTCGGTCGCGAAGGCACTCGCCGGCACGCTCGTCGCGACTTCCAGCGCAGGCACGCTGGTCGCGGACCTGACGGGTACGGGAGAAAGGTCGCTGGTGGCGCACTACTACCAGTCGATCCTGCGGCGCGCGCCGGATGCCGGCGGCAAGGCCTACTGGGACGCCGAGGCCGCGCGCGTGCAGGCGTTGGGGGTGAACGTGAACGAGGTGTGGTTCGCCATGGCCGGCTCGTTCTACTCGAGCGCCGAGTACACCGCGCTCAACCGCGACAACGCCGGGTACGTGACCGACCTGTATGGCACCTTCTTCAACCGCGCACCGGATGCGGCCGGCTTCGCGGACTGGAAGGGGCAACTCGACGCCGGAATGCCGCGCGAGGTGGTGCTGGCCTCGTTCATGTTCTCTTCCGAGTTCGCCACCTTCACGCGCACCCTCTTCGGGACCGCGATCACGAGCAAGGAAGTGGACACGGTCGTGGACTTCTACCGCGGCCTCCTGGGCGCCCTGCCGGACGATGGCGGCTTCAACTACTGGCTGCAACTGTTCCGGACGGCCCAGTGCCAGGGGGCAGTGGCGGTCAATACGCAGGTGGAGTCGATCTCGAGCGCATTCGCCAGCAGCTCCCAGTACGTGAACCGGGGCCGGACGAACGCGCAATACGTCGGCGACCTGTACAACGCCTTCCTGCGCCGGGGTGGCGACCTTGCCGGCGTGCAGTTCTGGATCGGGCAGGTCGATTCCGGGGCGAGGACCCGCGAAAACGTGCGTCAGGCATTCGTCGCGAGCTCGGAGTTCAGCGCGCGCGTTGCCGCGATCATCGAGAACAGGCCCCTGACTTGCCGGTAGAGGGAGACGCCCGCGCGAGGCGGGCTGCCGGCACGTCCTAGTGCAGCGTGTGCGGCTGCGCCGCCTCGTCCTCGGCGGCCTCGGGGGCCGGCTCGGGGGGCGAGGCGTGGTGCATGGCGATGCGCCAGCCGGCATCGGTCAGCACGTAGACGTTTGTGGCGTTCACCTGCTGCGGCGGGTCCTGCGAGCCCGCAGCCGTGATCGACTCGACCACCGAGCGCACGGCGACCGACGGTCCGTCCAGGCGGCGCGACTCGGTGACGCGCACCGCGAGCTTGATGTTGGCGGCGAAGATCTGCATCCAGCTGTCGCGCACCGCCTCGAAGCCGGTGAGGCGCGGGCCGGAAGGGTGCACGCAGACCGCCTCTTCGCCCTCGGCCCAGACGACCATCATGGCGGCGAGGTCGCCGCGCTCGAAGGCGTCGTAGAAGGCGGCCTCGGCGTCGTCTGGCGTGGGGAAAAGCTTGCGGGTTCGCGGGGGCATGGGGATTCGGGACGGCCGGCGAATGATACCAAAGGCACCTTGTCCGGCGCCCCTGCCGTTCCCCCATAATGACGTCCTTTCCCGGCCGCCGCACCACTCGAGGACCCCTCATGATCAAGTTCCGCGTCAACGGCGAACCCATCGAATTCCACGTGGATCCCGACACACCCCTCCTGTGGGTGCTGCGCGACACGCTCGGCCTCACCGGCACCAAGTACGGCTGCGGGCGCGCGCAATGCGGCGCCTGCACGGTGCACATCAACGGCGAACCGGAGTTCTCCTGCTCGGTCAAGGTCGCCGACGTCGCTGGCAAGCGCGTGAACACCATCGAGGGGCTGGCCGCCGGCAATCCCGTGGTGAAGGCGGTGAAGGGCGCCTGGGTCGACAAGGACGTGGTCCAGTGCGGCTACTGCCAGCCGGGGCAGATCATGGCGGCGGTGGCGCTGCTCGCGAAGAACCGGACGCCGACGGATGCCGACATCGACGCCGCCATGGAAGGCAACCTGTGCCGCTGCGGCACCTACCCGCGCATCCGCGAGGCCATCAAGACGGCCGCCGCGACGCTGGCCGCCAAGCGCTGAGGAGCCCGCCATGAAAATGTCCCCGAAAGGCACCTCGCGGCGCGCGTTCCTCAAGTCTTCCGCCGCGATCGCCGGCGGACTCGTCATCGGCTTCTGGCTCCCCGAGCGCGCGCGCCTCGCGCATGCCCAGGGCGCGCCCAAGGCGCCGGTCCATCCCAACGCGTTCCTGCGCATCGCGAAGGACGGAACGGTCACGGTGATGGTGAAGCACCTCGAGTTCGGCCAGGGCGTGACGACCTCGCTCCCGATGCTGGTCGCGGAGGAACTGGAGTGCGACTGGAAGAAGGTCCGCGCCGAACTCGCCCCGGCGGCACCGGAATTCGCGCACACCGCCTTCGGCATGCAGATGACCGGCGGCTCCTCCAGCGTGTCGAACTCGTGGACGCAATTGCGTACCGTCGGCGCGCAGGCGCGCACGATGCTCATCGCGGCCGCGGCGCAACAATGGAAGGTGCAGCCCGCAGCCTGCCGCGCCGAGAAGGGATTCGTCATCGGCCCCGGAAGCCGGAAAGCGTCCTTCGGCAGCCTCGCCGAGGCGGCGGCCAGGCAATCCGTGCCGGAGAAGGTCGCGCTCAAGGACCCGAAGCAATTCAAGCTGATCGGCAAGGCCACGCGCCGCATCGACTCGACCGAGAAGATCGATGCCAGGACCGTCTTCGGGCTGGACCTGAAGCGTCCCGATCTGCACACCGCGCTCGTGATGCACCCGCCGGTAATCGGTGCGCGCGTCGCGTCGATCAATGCGGAAAAGGTGAAGAGCGTGCCGGGCGTGACCCACGTCGTGCAACTCACCCATGGCGTCGCGGTGGTCGCGCGCAGCTTCTGGGCGGCGAAGAAGGGCCGCGACGTGCTCGAGGTCCAGTGGCATCCCGGCGCCGGGGCAACGCTCGCGACCGAGACGATGCGCGCCCAGTACGCCGAACTGGCCGGCAAGCCCGGCGCGGTGGCGAAGAAGGCCGCCAACCCCGCGGCGCTCAAGTCCGCGGCGAAGATCGTTGCCGCCGACTACGAGGTGCCGTTCCTCGCGCACGCGCCGATGGAGCCGCTCAACTGCACCGTGGAAGTGCGCGGCGACAGCGCCGAGATCTGGTGCGGCTCGCAGTTCCAGACCGTCGACCATGGCACCGCCGCGAAGACGCTGGGTCTCGCGCCGGAGAAGGTGAAGCTCAACACGATGGCCGCCGGCGGCGGCTTCGGGCGGCGCGCCAATCCGGCCTCCGACTACGTGTTCGAGGCCTGCGAGATCGCCCGGGACGCGAAGGTGCCGGTAAAGGTGGTCTGGACGCGCGAGGACGACATCCGCGGCGGCTACTACCGCCCGATGTACGTGCACCGTGTCGAGGCCGGGGTGGACGCGCAGGGGCGCATCGCCGGCTGGAACCACACGATCGTCGGCCAGTCGATCATCGCCGGAACCGCTTTCGAGCCGTACCTGGTGAAGGACGGCATCGACGAGACCTCCGTCGAGGGGGTGAGCGACACGCCCTACGACATCCCCAACATGGGCGTCACGCTGCACTCGCCCAAATCGGCGATCACCACGCTGTGGTGGCGCTCCGTGGGCCATTCGCACACGGCCTTCGTGATGGAGACGATGATCGACGAGCTGGCCGCCGCGGCGGGCCAGGATCCGGTCGCGTTCCGCCGCAAGCTGCTGGCGAAGCACCCGCGCGTCCTCGCGACCCTCGAGCTCGCGGCGCAGAAAGCCGGCTGGGGCACGCCGCTTCCCAAGGGTCGGGCACGCGGCATCGCCGTGCACGAGTCCTTCGGCAGCGTCTGCGCGCAGGTGGCGGAGGTTTCCCTCGAGGCGGGCGCGGTGAAGGTGCGGCGCGTGGTGGCGGCCTTCGATTGCGGCCTGGTGGTGAATCCCCTGACGGTAGAGGCGCAGGTGCAGGGCGCCATCGCCTTCGGTCTCTCGGCCGCCTTGCACGGGGCCATCACCTTCAAGGACGGAAAGGTGCAGCAGTCGAATTTCCACGACTACCCGATCCTGCGCATGCCGGAAATGCCGCGCGTGGAAGTCCATCTCGTTCCCTCCACGGCGGATGCGCCCACGGGCGTCGGCGAGCCCGGCACGCCACCGGTCGCGCCTGCCGTCGCCAATGCGCTCTTTGCCCTGACCGGCAAGCGGGCGAGGGTGCTGCCGCTGGGCAAGACCCAATGGGCGTAGTGCCTCGTTGCTGCGATTGAGTTATCGGGATTCGAGGGAGGTGGAGGCAGGTCGATTGCAGACCTGGCCCGCAGGCGTGACCGTCGGATGGGTACCCAAAAAATCGGGGCCAGGCAGAACAAGCCGGGCCCCGATTTTTTACCCATCGGGAGGTGGGTTCGCTGCGTTGCCCCACCGCGACGGTCGCGTGCCCAAGGTCTGCAATCGACCTGCCTCCACCTCCCCGGCAATGGCACTCCGGTCGACCACCATCGCAATCTGGCGCCACCCGACTTCATGGTCCGCCGTCACCGTAAGCCACCATTGCAGGAAGGGCAGGGGGAAGTCTTCTCGGCTCCTTGGCATGCGACCGTCGCGGACGAGACAGCGAAGCGACCTCGTCTTCAGATGGGTGGAAATTCGAGGCCTGGCTTGTTCTGCCTGGCCTCGAATTTCCGGGCACCCATCCGACGGTCACGTTTGCATGCCCAGGAGCCGAGAAGACTTCCCCCTGCCCTTCCTTCTCACGCCCAGGGCCCCGTCGATCCCCGTCGCGATTTGGCCAAAATCGCAGTCCCTGTGAACGGTCACGCCTCCGGGCGGTCACACGCCATTCAGCCCACCGACACCAATGAAAACTCCCGTCAGATGAAAGCCCGTTCCACCTTTGCCCGTTTCATCGCTGCCCTGGTACTGGCCGCGACAGTGGGCGGCTGCGCCTACATGTCGGAGAAGCAGGGCGAACTCATCTTCCGCCCGACCAAGGACACCTGGTGGGGCTACCAGAACGCCGGCCTGCAGTACGAAGAGCGCTGGATACCGGTGGGCGGCAACGGCGACCGGCTGCACGCCTTCTGGGCGCAGGCCGATGACGCCGGCGCGCCGGTGCTGCTCTACCTGCACGGCGCGCGCTGGAACCTGACCGGCAGCGTCACGCGCATCGAGCGCTGGCGCAAGCTCGGCTTCCACGTGCTGGCCATCGACTACCGCGGCTTCGGCAAGAGCACCGATGCCTCCCCGTCGGAACAGCTCTCCTACGAGGACGCGCAGGCCGCCTGGGACTACCTCGCGATGCAGGAGCCGGCACGGGCGCGCTACATCGTCGGGCACTCGCTGGGTGGCGCCATCGCCGCGGAACTCGCCCTGCGCCGCCCCGAGGCGTCGGGCGTGGTGCTCGAGGCCACGTTCACCTCCATCCGCGACATGGTCGAGCACACCGCGTGGCGCGTGCTCCCGGTGGGGCTCATCCTCACGCAGGAGTTCGACACGCTCTCCAAGGTGCCGAGGATCCGCCCGCCGTTGCTGGTGGTGCACGGTACGAGCGACCGGGTGGTTCCCTACGAGATGGGCGAGCGGCTTTACGCGGCCGCCGCCGGCCCCAAGCGCTTCATCAAGGTGGAAGGCGGCAGCCACCACAACCTCTCGTCTGTGGCAAGCGACCAGTACCGCGCGGCGCTGCGCGAGCTCTTCCTGCTGCCGTCCCGCACGCTCGAGGTTTCGGCCCCGAGATGACCGCGGGGCGATGCTATATTCGCCCCATGCAAAGCCTGGATCTCGATGTGCTCGAAAGCGCGCTGGCATGGAAGCGCGCCGGCCGCGGCGCGTGGCTCGTCACCGTGGCGCAGACCTTTGGCGCGAGCCCGCGTCCGCCGGGGTCGCTCCTGGCGATGCGCGACGACGGCATCCTCGTCGGAAGCGTCTCCGGCGGCTGCATCGAGGACGACCTCGTGGCGCGCCGCAACGAGTTCCAGGGGCGCATCCCGCGCTTCGTCTCCTACGGCGTCTCCAGCGAGGAAGCGCGCCGCTACGGCTTGCCCTGCGGGGGCAAGCTGGAGGTGATCGTCGAGGCGGAGGTCCCCGTGGCCGATCTCGAGGCGCTCCTCGCGCACATCGCGAGCGGCAAGGTGATCCGGCGCACGGTCGACCTGGCGAGTGGCGCGTGGAGCTTCGCGGGGGCCGCGCCCACCGACGAGTGCGAGCGAACCGAGGCGCGCTTCACCAGCATCCACGGGCCTCGCTGGCGCATGCTGATCATCGGCGCCTCGGAAATCGCGCACTACCTGGCGGAGATCGCCACCACCGTCGACTACCGCGTCTTCGTCTGCGATCCGCGCGACGAGTACCGGCTGGCGTGGCGCGTGCCGGGAGCAACCCTGGTCGCGGGCATGCCCGACGATGCCGTCGCCGCCATGAAGCCCGACGGCCATACCGTCGTCCTCGCCGTGTCGCACGACCCCAAGCTCGACGACATGGCGCTGCTGGAAGCGCTCAAGTCGGAGGCGTTCTACGTGGGCGCGGTGGGCTCGAGGCAGACCAGCGCGGAACGCCGCAAGCGCCTCGCCGAATTCGACCTCTCGGCGCGCGAGATCGCGCGCCTGCGCGGTCCCGTGGGGCTCGCCATCGGTTCGCGCACGCCGCCGGAGATCGCCGTCGCGATACTCGCCGACCTCATCGCCACCCGCAACGGCGTGCTGCTCGAAAGGGCCGAACCCGCCGCCGCGCGCCTGCGCGCTTGATCCGCGGCATTCTCCTCGCGGGAGGCTCCGGATCGCGCTTCGGTGGCGCGAAGCTCCTGGCAACGCTTCCGGGCGACACGGTGCCCATCGGGGTGCGCGCCGCGCGCTCGCTCGACGCGGGTGCCGGCAATGTCCTCGCCGTCGTGCGTGCCGGCGATGCCGCGGTCGCAAAGCTGCTGCGCGAAGCCGGCTGCGAAGTGCTCGAGTCGGCGGACTCCGCGCGCGGCCTCGGAGCGAGCCTCGCCGCCGGCGTGAAGGCAAGCCGCGCGGCCGGTGGCTGGATCATCGCCCTGGCGGACATGCCACGCATCCTTCCGGCGACCCATCGCGCGGTCGCGGACGCCCTGTCGCGCGGCGCCAGGATCGCCGCGACGGTCGACTCGAACGGGCGGCGCGGCCATCCGGTGGGATTCGCGGCGGAGCTGGTCGCCGATCTCGCCGCCCTCGACGGCGACGAAGGTGCGCGCAGCGTGATCGAGCGGCACCGCGCCTGGCTGGAAGTCGTCCGTTGCGACGACCCCGGCATCCACTTCGACATCGACACGCCGGGCGATCTCACCCGCCGCTAGCGTTGCCGGCGTGGAGAGGAGGATTCCCGGTCAGCCCGTTCGCCGCGGCGGATACTTCTCGCCCGCCTCGACGCGAACCTTGAGGATGTTCTGCTTCGGCGGCAGCGGGCAGGTGGTGACCTCGCTGAACGCGCAGGGCGGGTTGTAGGTGCGGTTGAGATCCAGCTCGAAGGGAATGCCCGGCGGCGGCGCCTTCGCGACATAAAGGAAGCGGCCCGGCCGGTAGGTCGTGTCGCCCGCCGTGGCGTCGCGCAGCACGAAGAAGAGCC
>CAZOIB010000049.1:0-1566 GCA_964579785.1 uncultured Lysobacter sp.
CGTACCCGGCCGGCGCCGCGAAGGCGCCTTCCATGCCGACCACGACCCGGTCGGCGACGAGCGCCAGCGCGCGGTTGGCGAGCCCCGCGGTCGCCCCGGGCTCGTGCACCACCAGCGGCCGGCCCCAGAGGGCGGCCATCATCCCGCCCGGGAAGGCGACGTAGCCGCCCATGGACAGCACGACGTCGGGGCGCACGCGGAAGAGGATCGCGGTGGCCTGCCAGAAGGCGACGAGCAGGCGCAGCGGCAGCAGCAGCCAGGCGAGGCCGCCCTTGCCGCGCACGCCCGCCATGTCCACCTTTTCCATCGCGTAGCCGGCCTGCGCCACGAGCCTGCCCTCCATGCCGGTGGGCGTGCCCATCCATGCCACCTTCCAGCCGCGCGCGGCGAGTTCCTTCGCAATGGCGAGGCCCGGGAACACATGCCCGCCCGTTCCCGCAGCCATGATCAGGATCGTGCGGGTCACAACGAGCCCCCGCGCATGAGAAAACGGTTCTCGAAGTCCACCCGCAGGAGGATCGCGATGGCGATGCAGTTGACGACGATGCCGGTGCCGCCGAAGGACAGGAACGGGAGCGTCAGGCCCTTGGTCGGCAGGAGCCCCATGTTCACGCCCATGTTGATGAACGCCTGCGCCGCCAGCCACACGCCGATGCCCTGCGCCACGAGCGCCGCGTAGTAGCGCTCGAGGCTCGCGGCCTGGCGCCCCACCGCGAATGCCCGCACCACGAGGAAGAGGAAGAGGGTGATCACCGCCGCCACGCCGGCGAACCCGAGTTCCTCGGCGATGACGGCGAGCAGGAAGTCGGTGTGCGCCTCCGGCAGGTAGAAGAGCTTCTCCACCGACGCGCCCAGGCCCACGCCGAGCCACTCGCCGCGCCCGAAGGCGATGAGGGAGTGCGACAGCTGGTAGCCCTTGCCGTAGGCGTCCGCCCACGGGTCCATGAAGCCGAGGATGCGCTGCAGGCGATAGGGCGAGGAGACGATGAGCAGCACGAACGCCCCCGCCAGCCCCACGGCGAGCACCACGAAGATGCGCCAGTTGAGGCCGCCGAGGAAGAGGATCGCCATGGCGATGGTGGTCACCACCACGAGGGCCCCGAAGTCGGGCTCGCGCAACAGCAGCCCCGCGACGAAGAACATCACCGCGAACATCGGCAGGAAGCCCTTCTTCAGGTCGTCCATGAACGCGGCCTTGCGCACCGTGTAGTCGGCGGCGTAGAGGACCACCAGGAGCTTCATCACTTCCGAGGGCTGGAAGGTCACGGGCCCGAGCGCGATCCAGCGGCGCGCCCCGTTCACCTCGCGGCCGATGCCGGGAATGAGGACGGCGACGAGGAGCGCCACGCCGGCCATGAACAGGAAGGGCGAGGCGCGCTGCCAGAGTTGCACCGGCACCTTGAAAGCGAGGAATGCCGCCACCACGCCGAGGGCGAGGTAGATGCCGTGCCGGGCCAGGAAGTAGTGCGCGCGGAAACCGGTGAAGCGCTCCGCCTCGGCCATGGCGATCGACGCCGAGTAGACCATCACGAGCCCCAGCGACGCGAGCAGCACCGCGCTCCAGAG
>CAZOIB010000050.1:0-11655 GCA_964579785.1 uncultured Lysobacter sp.
GCCATGCTCCCGCGCACGATCAACGCGACGACGGCCATGCAGGCGGCCTCGCCCGCCTACGAGAGCGCCCGCCTGCTCGAACTCGTCGGGGTGGGAGTGGCGACGCTGCAGTGGTTCGCCCTCGTTCTCATGGCGAGCGCCGCCCTGTCGCTCTTCGTGGCGCTCACCTCCGCGCTGCAGGAGCGGCGCTACGATCTCGCCCTCCTGAGGACGCTGGGCGCGCGCCCGGTCACGCTCGCGATGCTCACGCTGGCCGAAGGCGTGACGCTCCTGGTGGCCGGCGTTATACTGGGTTCGGCTCTCGGCCATGGTGCGACACACGCCCTGGGGCTGTGGCTCGCCACTTCGGGTGCCTGGCACTTGAGCGGGCTGGTCTGGGTTCCCGGAGAAGCCACGCTTGCGGCAGCGGTCGTCGGGATCGGCGCCCTCACCTGCCTCGTGCCGGCAGTGCAGGCCTACTGGAGCGATCCCGCAAGCCTTCTCGCGAAACGATAGACGGACCATCCATGGCGAATTTCCGCTCCCTACGACGCCCGTGCATCGCGCTCCTCATCCTGCTCGCCGCGGGAGGGGCCCTGGCGCTGCAACCGCAGGATCCCGCCAAGCCGCCAGCCCAGGGCGGCTTCTGGATCGGGGCCGATCCGGCGCCTGCGGGAACCGTACCCTGGCAACTGCTGCAGTCCGCGAAGACGGTGCAGAAGGCGGACAAGAAATTCGGCCCGTCCTTCCCGAAGGAAGTGAAGGAGCTCGACAAGCAGCAAGTGAAGCTCTACGGCTTCATGATGCCGCTCGACCAGGCGAAGAAGCAGAAGCGTTTCCTGCTTTCCGCCTTTCCCCCGCATTGCTCCTTCTGCCTGACCGGCGGGCCGGAGTCGCTGGTCGAGGTGCTCGCCGACCAGCCGATCGACTTCACCTTCGAACCGATCGTCGTCGCGGGCCGCATGGCCGTCCTCGACAACGACGTCGTCTACTACCGGCTCACCAACGCCGCCTCGGTCAAGTACTGAGGGGCCGAGCGGACGCACGCCGTGTCTACCCCTGCTGTCGGCAGCCCGTCGGGCGGCTACCCCAAGCCGCCATCCCTCGCCCCGGGAAGGGTGGGGTGGGAGGACTTCCATTCCGGCCCGTTGACGCCGGCCCACGAGGCAGCCGTTCTCTACGCGGCCGATTTCGTGGCCGCCGCCGAGGCGCTCCTCAGGGCGGAAACGCGCGCTCCCGCCAGGCCGGCCAAGCAGCCGTGGCTCATGCTCTTCGATCTCCTCGAGGTGACGAACAACCGCAAGGAGTTCGACACGCTCGCGCAGCAGTTCGCGTTGCGCTTCGGGCAGCAGGCGCCGCCCTGGAACGCGGGCGCCGAGAGCGCCTCGGACCCGCGGCGCGTGCAGAACCGGGAGCGCAAGGACTTCTTCGTCCTCAAGCCCACGGCGATGGGGGGGCTCGCCCCCGAGATCGACCGCTTTCTCGCCTTTGCGGAGTCGATGGGCACCGTGCGGCTGGACCTGGGCAAGGTCGCCTCCATCACGGCGGCGGAAGCCGACTTCCTGGCCGCCGCGCTGCAGCGCCTGCGCCGCACCAGCATGCCGATGTGGTTCAACAATGCGGAGTCGCTCGAGCGCATCCTGCGGGAGGCCTTCAACGAGCGCCCCCAGGACGTCACGCGCAGCTACTGGCAGCTGCTGTTCGAGCTCTGCATCCTGCAGGGCAAGCGCGAACTGCACGAGGCGCTGTGCCTCGAATTCGCGGTTGCCTTCGAGCAGCCCCCGCCGCAGTGGGAAAGCTACGTGAATGCGATGGCGGCCGCGGCCGCGCGCGGGCAGGCCCCCGCGGCGCGCGACGGCGGCAACGGCACGGACCACGGCGTCGTCCTGCGCGGCGTGGTCTCCGGCGCGAGCCAGGGCCAGTTCGCCGAACTTGCCGCCCGGGCCACCGCCGACTCGGAGGTGGTGATCGACATGGCGAAGGTCCTGCGCATCGAATTCTCGGCCGGCTCCCAGTTCTTCGAGGTGATAAGGGCAATCCAGCTCGCCGGCAAGCGGGTAATCCTCGCCAATCTTTCCGAATTGAATGCGGCCCTGCTCGAAGCCTTCGGATTCAATCGCCACGCCATCCTCCTGCGCCGCAACCCCCACTAGGCCGCCATGAACGAAGAATCCTTCCACGGCACCACGATCGTCTGCGTCCGCCGCGGTGACCAGGTCGCCATGGGCGGCGACGGGCAGGTCACCCTCGGCAACGTCGTCATCAAGGCCTCCGCCCGCAAGGTGCGCCGCCTCTACGACGACCGCATCCTCGCCGGCTTCGCCGGGGCCACGGCGGATGCCTTCACCCTCTTCGAGCGCTTCGAGGCCAAGCTCGAGAAGCACCAGGGCAACCTCCTGCGCTCGGCCGTGGAACTGGCCAAGGACTGGCGCACCGACCGCATGCTGCGCCGCCTCGAGGCGATGCTCGCCGTGGCGGACCGCGAGGTCTCGCTCCTCATCACCGGCAACGGCGACGTCCTCGAGCCGGAACGCGGCATCGTCGCCATGGGGAGCGGCGGCTCGTTCGCGCAGGCCGCGGCCATCGCGCTCCTCGAGCACACCGACCTGCCCCCGGCCGACATCGTCAGGAGGTCGCTCGAGATCGCCGGCGAGATCTGCATCTACACGAACCAGAACCACGTCGTCGAATCGCTCTAGAGCGCGCGAGCCGCAAACGCATGAGCACGAACGCCCCCGCGCCTGCCGACATGACATCGATGATGACGCCGCAGGAGATCGTCCACGAGCTGGACAAGCACATCGTCGGGCAGGGGGCCGCCAAGAAGGCCGTCGCCATCGCGCTGCGCAACCGCTGGCGCCGCTCGCAGGTCGCCGAGCCCCTGCGCAGCGAGATCACGCCGAAGAACATCCTCATGATCGGCCCGACCGGGGTGGGCAAGACGGAGATCGCGCGGCGCCTGGCGCGCCTGGCGAACGCGCCGTTCGTGAAGGTCGAGGCGACCAAGTTCACCGAGGTGGGCTACGTCGGGCGCGACGTCGACACCATCATCCGCGATCTCGCGGAGGTGGCTGTGAAAGCGACGCGCGAGCAGGAGATGCAGAAGGTGCGCACGCGGGCCGAGGACGCCGCCGAGGAGCGCATCCTCGACGCGCTGCTGCCGGGGGTGCCGCCGACCGAGGGCCAGGAGCCCGGCTCCACGCGGCAACGCTTCCGCAAGATGCTGCGCGAGGGCAAACTCGACGACAAGGAGATCGAGATCGAGATCGCCCAGGGCGGCGGGGCCATGGAGATCATGGCGCCGCCCGGGATGGAGGAACTCACGCAGCAGATCCAGGGCATGTTCGCCAACCTGGGCGGCGCGCGGCGCCGCAGCCGCAAGCTCGCCATCCGCGAGGCGATGCGCCTCGCCATCGACGAGGAGGCCGGCCGGCTCGTGAACGAGGAGGAGATCCGCCTGAAGGCGATGCGCGCCGTCGAGCAGAACGGCATCGTGTTCCTGGACGAGATCGACAAGATCGCGAGCCGCAGCGAGATGGCCGGCGCCGATGTCTCCCGGCAGGGGGTGCAGCGCGACCTGCTGCCGCTCGTCGAAGGCACGGCGGTGACGACGAAGTACGGCATGGTGCGCACCGACCACATCCTCTTCATCGCGAGCGGCGCCTTCCACCTCGCCCGGCCCTCCGACCTCATCCCCGAGCTGCAGGGGCGGCTGCCCATCCGCGTCGAGCTCGCGAGCCTTTCGGTCGACGATTTCGAGCGCATCCTCACCGCCACCGATGCCTGCCTCACGCGGCAGTACGAGGCGCTGCTCGCCACCGAGGGAGTGGCTCTCTCCTTCACGCCGGATGCCGTGCGCCGCCTCGCCGAGATCGCCTTCGCCGTGAACGAGCGCACGGAGAACATCGGCGCGCGGCGCCTGCACACGGTGATGGAGAAGCTGCTCGAGGAAATCTCCTTCGACGCCGGCCGCGGCACGCGCGAAGTGCGCATCGACGCGGCCTACGTGGATGCGCGGCTGGCCGGCCTCGCGAAGAGCGAGGACCTGTCGCGCTACGTGCTCTAGCGCCCGCACATGGCTCCCGGATTTGCCGCACTCCTCCTCGCCCTCGCCGGCTGCGCCGCCATGCCCGAATCCTCCCCGCGTGCCGCCGCCCCGGCCGAACTGGCTGCCGCGGAGTCCGCCTTCGCCGCCCAATCGGTGCGGGAAGGCATGCGCGCGGCGTTCCTGGCCTGGCTCGCGCCCGACGCCACGCTGTACCGCGGCGGACCGGTGAACGGTCCGGCGGCCATCGCCGCCAATCCGGATCCGCCCATCGTCCTCGACTGGCGCCCCGCATTCGTCGAGGTCGCCGCATCCGGCGAGCTGGGACTGTCCACCGGGCCGTGGAAGATCACGAGCCGCGTCGATCCCGGCGCGCCGCCGCGCTTCGGCCAGTTCGTCTCCGTCTGGAAACGTGCGCCGCAAGGCGAGTGGCGCGTCCATGTCGACCTCGGCATCGCCCACGCGGACCCGGCCCTCGCGGAGGCGCCCCTGCGGGCAAACGTCACGCCGGCCGTCGCGAATGGCGACCCGGCAGCGACCATCGCCGCGGCGGAGGCGGACTTCGCGCAGCGCGCCGGCAATGCCGGGAATGCAGCGGCCTACGCGCACTGGCTTTCGACCGGCACCCGTCTCTATCGCGAGGGACGCGCTCCTTTCCTCGGTCGCCAGGCGGCCCTCGCATCGCCCGCCGCAAGCGACGACCGGCTTGCGTGGACCGTCGAGCGGCACGAGACGAGCAGGTCCGGGGACCTCGGCTACGCGATGGGCCGCTATGGCGTCGCCGGCGGGCCGCCTGCCGGACACTTCGTGCGCGTCTGGCGGCGGGAGGCGACCGGCTGGCGCATCGCCCTGGACGTGGTGAACGCCCTGCCGCCGCGCTAGCCGGCGTCGAGCCGCCCCGGCATGACCGCGAAACCGGCGAGCATGCCGTGCCCGGCGAGCCACGCCAGCAGCGCCGCGAATTCCTCCCCGAGCCCGGGGTCGGCCAGCTCGCCGAGCGGTCTGCCGATGGCGAGTCCCGCCACGATGGCGGCCTGGTCCTGCGCCAGGAGGGCCATGCGGACGCGATTGTCTTCGCGCCACACGAGCACGTCGTCGGCCCCGGTGTCGCGGTCCGGCGTGCCATCGCGATCCGGCTGGTTGGCCTCCCAGATCGCGAGCACCGGCCAGGCGGAACGCTCGAGGCGAACGCTTGGGTGCAGCGTGAAGGCAAGCTGTTCCTGGTCCTCCTCCGGCACTGCGGCGAGACCGGCGAAGTCGCACGGCGGCGCATCCGCCGCAAGCAGCGCTTCATGGCTGGCCCACTCGAGCCGGGCCACGTCGGGGAGCCAGGGCAGCGCCGCCGCGTGCGGGTAGTCCGCGAGAAAGTCCGCGAACGCTGCGCCATGGCGGTTCAGGTCGGCATCGCCGGGGGGCACCGCGCGCGAATACTGCAGCGCCGCTTCCGCGAAGAAGGCATCGCCGACACTGCGAGCGACCACCGGGTAGGCCGCCAGCAGCGCGCGGTGGCGATTCGCGGCGATCGCCCGCCGGTAAACGGCCAGGCGGGCGAGCACCGTCGCCGGTTCGCCTGCCAGGTGGGCGACGAATTCCCCGGCATCCCCGCCCTCCAGCGCCGCGGCGAAATCCGCCTGCAGACGCGCCAGTCCTTCCGTGCGCCTCATGCGGCGGCCCTGCGAGCGCCGCGTCCCGCGACAGCCGCGAGGGCGGCATTCGCCCTTGCAGCCTCGGCGAGCAGCACCTCGAGAGCGGGTATGTCGGTATCCCACTCGATCAAGGTCGGCACGGGCCCGAGGCGCGCGACGGTCTCGGCATAGAGGGCCCAGACCGGCTCGGACACCTTCGCCCCGTGCGTGTCGACGAGGCCGTCGTCGGTCGCCGTGTAGCCGGCCAGGTGGATCTCGCCGACCGTCGCCGGGTCGATGGCGGCGAGGAACTCGCGCGCGTCGCCGCCCTGGTTGGTCGCGTTGACGTAGGCGTTGTTCACGTCCAGCAGGATCTCGCAGCCGGTGCGGCGCGCGACCTCGGCGACGAACTGCCCCTCGGCGATGGTGGAGGAGGCGAACTGCAGGTAGGCGGAGACGTTTTCCACCAGGATGCGGCGCCCGAGATGCGCCTGCACCTCGTCGACGCGGGCGCAGACGATCGCCAGCGCCTCTTCCGTATAGGGCAGCGGCAGCAACTCGTTCAGGTGGCGCCCGCCGATCGCCGACCAGCACAGGTGCTCGGAGACCAGTGCCGGCTCGATGCGCGCGGCCAGGCATGCCAGGCGAGCAAGGTGCGTGCGATCGAGGGGGTCCGCGGAGCCCAGCGAGAGGCCCACGCCGTGCAGGCTCACCGGGTAGTCGGCGCGGAAGCGCTCCAGCCAGGCGAGCGCCGGCCCGCCGTCGGCGAAGTAGTTCTCGCTGTGCACCTCGAGGAAGGAGAGCGGCGGCCGCCCTTCCGCGAGCGCTTCGAAATGCGGCGTGCGCAGGCCGATGCCGGCCGTCGCGGGATCCGGCGCGCGGGAAGGGAAGCGCGCGGGCAAGGCGGCCGCCGCGCTACTTCTTCCCGGGAGGCTTCAGCTTCCCGCCCATCTTCTCGCAGGTGCCCTTGGCCACGTACTTCCACTCGTCGGGCAGGTTGTCCTTCTTGGCGTAGCCCGCGCAGGCGTGCGTGGCGGTGCCGCAGTCGTTCTGGCCCTTCTTGGCGATGCCGTAGCACTTCTCCTTGCCGGCTTCCGGCTGGCCGTCGTGGCCGCCGGCCGCCTGGCCGAGGCCGACCGCGATGACGCCGGCCAGCGCCGAGCGGATGAGGGCGCGCTTCGAGTTCATGGAAAGTCTCCTAGGCGAGTGAATATCGCGACGCTTCGGGCAGTGGCCGCGGCAGGCCGGAAATGATAGCACCGGGCGCCCCTCCCGCCGGGATGCCCCCTTTTTACTTGCCGGAGTGCCGCCTACAATAGCGGCCTCCATCCAACCGAAGCGCGCGCGCATCGCCATGCCCCGAAAACTCACGTCACCCCAGAAGGCCGAAGTCCTGGTCGAAGCGCTCCCGTACATCCAGCGCTTCTACGACAAGACCATCGTCATCAAGTACGGCGGCAACGCGATGACCGACGTCGCGCTGCAGGAGGACTTCGCCGAGGACATCGTGCTGCTGAAGCTGATCGGCATGAACCCGGTGGTCGTGCACGGCGCCGGCCCGCAGATCGGGGCGCTCCTGCAGAAGCTCGGCAAGCAGAGCGAGTTCATCCAGGGCATGCGCGTCACCGACGAGGAAACCCTCGACGTGGTGGAGATGGTGCTCGGCGGCCTCATCAACCAGGAGATCGTCACGCTGATCAACAAGGCCGGCGGCAAGGCCGTGGGACTCACCGGCAAGGACGGGCACTTCATCCACGCCCGCAAGCTGAAGGTGGCGAGCAAGGAGGACAAGAAGAAGAAGATCGACGTCGGCCTGGTCGGCGAGGTGGTGCGCATCGATCCGGAGATCATCCACCTGCTCGACGAGCGCGACTTCATCCCGGTGATCGCCCCGATCGGAGCCGACGAAAAGGGCACCGCCTACAACATCAACGCCGACATCGCGGCCGGCAAGCTCGCCGTGACCCTGCAGGCGGAGAAGCTGATCCTCCTCACCAACACCACGGGCGTCCTCGACAAGTCCGGCAACGTGATCACCGGCCTCACCGCCAAGAAAGTGAACGAGATGATCGACGACGGCACCATTTCGGGCGGGATGCTGCCCAAGGTGCAGTGCGCCCTGGACGCGGTGAAGAACGGCGTGAAGACCGCGCACATCATCGACGGGCGCGTCTCGCACGCGTTGCTGCTCGAGGTGCTCACGGCCGAAGGCGTGGGGACGCTGATCCGCGGCGCCTCCGCCAACCGCGTCGACCACCGCTAGGCGCGGGCGGTTCGGGCGCTCACGACCAGCGCCGGCCAATGCCGGCGATGCCCATCGCCAGCCGCGCATAGCCGTAGGCGAGCCAGGCCGCGACGCGCATCGGCCACGGCCGGCGCTTCCACAGGAGCCGCGGCACCGGCCGGGCGCCGTGATGGATCTCCTGCTCGATGGAATCGCGCAGCTCGCGGGCGAAGGCCTCGCTCAGCACCGCGACATTGGCCTCGCGCGCGAGGAACAGGCTGAACGGGTCGAGGTTCGACGATCCCACCGTGGCCCAGCGCCCGTCGACCACGGCGGCCTTCGCATGCAGCTCGCTGCGCTCGTACTCGTAGATCTCCACGCCGTGGTCCAGCAGCGAGCCGTACAGGACGCGGCTCGCATGCTGGAACACGCGGTGGTCCGACCAGCCCTGCACGACGATGGCGACGCGCACGCCGCGCGCGGCGGCCTCCATCAGGGCATGGCGCACGCGCCAGCCGGGCATGAAGTAGGCGCAGGCGATGCAGATCTCGCGCCGGGCGCCGCGGATGGCGTCGAGGTAGAGCGTCTCGATGTCGTGGCGATGGCGGAAATTGTCGCGATGCACGAACGCGGCGACGCAGTCACCGCTCGGCTGCGGATGCACCGCGGGGGGCTGGAACTGCGCCTCGCCGCGCGGGCGCGAGAGGGCGGCCACCACCCACCACAGGCGGTGCACGACCGGGTAGATGTGGGCGAGCAACGGGCCCTCGATGCGCACGGCGTAGTCGTAGCGCGGCGCCCGGGAATCATGGCCGGAGTGGTCGTCGAGGATGTTGATGCCGCCGACGAACCCGACGCGCGCGTCGACCAGCGCGATCTTGCGGTGCAGGCGCCGCAGCCGGTTGCGCCGGAAGGCAAGCCACCCGCGCTCGGGGCGGAAGCGCAGCACGGCAACGCCGGCGGCGCGCAGCTCGTCGACGAATTCCGGCGCCAGGTCACGCGAACCGAAACCGTCCACCATCAGGCGCACCCGGGTGCCCCGGCGGGCCGCGCGCATCAGCGCTTCCCCCACGGCGCGTCCGGCGGAGTCGGCTACGAAGATGTAGGTCTCGATGCGGACCTCGTCGGCCGCGGAGTCGATTGCCGCCAGCAGCGCCGGAAAGAACTCGGCCCCGTTGCGCAGCAGCGTCACGCGGTTGCCCGGGACCAGCTTCACGCGTTTCCCCGCCGGGCTTCAGCGCGACAGGCGGGCGGCGAGCGCGACATGGTCCGACAGTCCCGACCAGGATTCCTCGGCGAGGCGGTGCGCGGTGGCCACCTTGAGATCGCGCACGTAGATGCGGTCGAGGGTGAGGATCGGCAGGCGCGCGGGGTAACTGCGCGCGTGCCGGCCGTGCGCGGACTCGAACACCTCCGCGAGACCCAGCTCGCGCGCGAGCACTGCGGTCGCCTTCCCGCGCCAGTCGTTGAAGTCGCCCGCGACGACCAGCGGCGCGCCGGCCGGCACGGCGTCGCAGATGCGGTGGCACAGCCATTCGACCTGCAGGCGCCGGCTGCGCCCCCAGAGCCCGAGGTGGACGTTGATGCAATGCAGGGTGTGGTTCCAGCCCGGCACCTTCAGCTCGCAATGCAGCAGGCCGCGGCTTTCCAGCGCGTGATGCGAGATGTCGATGTTCTCCGAGCTCACGATCGGGAAGCGGCTCACGATCGCGTTGCCGTGATGCCCGTCGGAATAGACGGCGTTCATCCCGTAGGCCGCATGGCCCCCCGCCTGCGTGAGGAATTCGTGCTGGCTCTCCTCGGGCCAGGCGAGATGGCGGCGCGAATGCCGGCTGTGCGCCCCCTGCACCTCCTGCAGGAACACCACGTCGGGGGCGAGCGCATGCAGGCGCTCGCGGATGTCGTGCACCACGAGGCGGCGGTTCAGCGCCGAGAGCCCCTTGTGGATGTTGTAGGTGACGACGGTGAGCTCCGGATCGGCTCCGGGAATCATGGCGGGTTCGCCGCCGTGCGGCGCGGCGGGTCCTTTTCGGGAAGCATCAGTATCGCCTGCCGGTTGCTCCACGAAAACACCTCGCGGGCCGCTTCCCGCCAGGGCAGCCACCGGTAGTCGCGGTGTTCCTCCGGGGCGAGCCGCGGCGCGAGCCGCCCGGGCACGCGCAGGCCGAACGCGTGCTCGGTGTTGTGGGTGACGCCGGGCGCATAGCGATGGCGCCACTCCGCGAAGATCTCGTAGACGTTCTCCACCTGCCAGTCGGCAAGCGCGTGGCGCGTCGCGTCGATCCCGGTTTCCTCGGCCACCTCGCGGATCGCCGTCTGGGCGAGCGTCTCGCCGGGATCCTGGCTGCCGGTCACGCTCTGCCAGAAGCCGGGATGGTCGGCCCGCTCGATGAGGAGCACGTCGAGATCCGGCGTGTAGATGACGACGAGGGTCGAGACCGGGACCTTGGGCGGCCTAGCCAAGCGGGTGCGCCCGCATGCGCGCTTCCACCGCGGCGGCGCCGGAGAAGAACGCATGCGGCATGTCCCTCGTCCGGTGCATGGCGACGGGCACGCCCCGGTCGTCGACCGCGATGAAGCCGACGTCCGCGTCGAAGTCGTTCCCGAGCCGCTCGAGCACCGCGGCCACGGCGTCGGCCAGGCGCATGCCCTGCTCGACCCGCTCCGCGATGGCCCGCGTGGCGAGCGAGCGCAGCACGAACTCCCCGGTGCCGGTGGCCGAGGCGGCGACGCGGGCGCAGGCGTAGTTTCCCGCCCCCGGAAAGGGCGAGTCGCCGACGCGCCCCACCATCTTGAGCGTGACGCCACCGGTCGACGTCGCCGCGGCGAGGAGGCCATGGGCATCGACCGCCGCAGCGCCGACGGTCCCGCCGGCGTACTCCGGATGCTCCTTCAGGAAGCGGCGCATCTTGAGCGCCCGGGCTCCCAGGACGTCGTCGATGCGGTTCCTCTTGTCGAACCAGTCGGCGCGCCGCTCGGGTGTGACCGGGTCGTGATCGGGAAAGCCCATCACGCGCGCGAAGCGCTGCGCGCCGTCGCCGGTGAGCATGACGTGGTCGGTCTCCTCCATCACCTTGCGCGCGACCAGGATCGGGTTCTTCACCCGCTGCAGCCCCGAGACGGCCCCGACGCGCGCCTCGCCGCTCTCCATGACGCTCGCATCGAGCTCGCAGTAGCCGTCGAAGTTGAGCACCGCGCCGGTTCCGGCGTTGAAGATCGGGTTGTCCTCGAGCGCCACCACCGTCGCGCACACTGCATCGATGGCGTGGCCGCCGTCCGCGAGGATCGCCCGGCCGGCCGCAACGGCCGCACGCAGCCCCTCGGTCGCATCGTCATCGGAGCCCGGGCGCCACTTGCCGGCGCCGCCGTGGGCGATCATGGCGATCGTCACGCGGCTGCCCCCGTGCTGCGCAGCCGGATGTGCAGCTCGCGCAGCTGCCGCTCTGTCACGGGGCTGGGCGCCTCGACCATCAGGTCCTGCCCGCGCTGCGTCTTCGGGAAGGCGATCACGTCGCGGATCTGGTCCACTCCCGCCATCAGCGCCACCATGCGGTCGAAGCCGAAGGCGATGCCGCCGTGCGGCGGCGCCCCGTAGGCGAGCGCATCGAGCAGGAAACCGAACTTGGCGCGCGCCTCCTCGTCGCCGATGCCCAGCGTCTTGAACTGCTGCGCCTGCACCTCGGCGCGATGGATACGCACCGAGCCGCCGCCGATCTCCCAGCCGTTGAGGGCGATGTCGTAGGCCTTCGCGAGGACCTTGCCCGGGTCCGTCGCCATGAGCG
>CAZOIB010000051.1:0-2213 GCA_964579785.1 uncultured Lysobacter sp.
CTCCTCGTCGCACGAGGAGGGCGCCAAGCGCGACTTCGCCGTCGCGACCAAGCGCTTCGAGGGCAAGGACGGCAAGGTCACGAGCCTCACGGCGTGCCACGTGGAATGGGTGAAGGACGACAAGGGCGGCATGGCCATGAAGGAGGTGCCGGGCACCGAGTTCACCATTCCCGCCGACCTGGTGCTCCTCGCCATGGGCTACGTACACCCGGTGCACGAGGGCCTCGTGGACGCTCTCGGCGTGGCCAAGGATGCGCGCGGGAATGTCTTGGCGACCACGGACGACAAGGGCTGCTACGCCACGTCCGTGGCGAAAGTGTTCGCGGCCGGGGACATGCGGCGCGGCCAGTCGCTCGTCGTGTGGGCGATCCGCGAAGGCCGCCAGTGCGCGCGCGAAGTCGACGCGTTCCTGATGGGCCGCTCGGACCTTCCGCGCTGACGCACGCCCCCCTGCGGACACGCCCCGCCTCGGCGGGCATGCGCCGGTGAAAGTGATCCTCATGGCAGCCGTGCTCGCCTATGCGCTCATGGTGGCGTTCATGTGGCTCACGCAGGACAGCCAGCTCTTCTTCCCGCAGCCGACGCGCGGCACGGCCACCCCTCCCGCAGGCTGGAGTCTCGAGAAGGTGGCGATCGATGCCGCCGACGGCACGCGCCTCGCGGGGGTCCTCGTCAAGCCGCCGGTCGATCCCGCAGCAGCGCGCCCCATGGCCGCCGTCATCCACTTCGGCGGCAACGCGGAAGAGGTGACCGCTTATTCGGGCGAGGTGGGGCGGCAGTACGGGCGCCGCGCGGTGCTGCTGGTCAACTACCGCGGGTATGGTGACAGCGGCGGCAAGCCGGGCGAGAAGGCGCTCGTCGCCGATGCGGTTGCGCTGTTCGACTGGGCCGCGAAGCGCACCGATCTCGATGCCAGCCGCATCTGCGCCCACGGCAGGAGCCTCGGCACGGGCGTGGCGGTGCAGCTCGCTGCGGCCCGCCCGCTCAAGTGCGTGGCGCTCACCTCGCCCTTCGAAAGCCTCGTGGCCGTGGGCAAGACGCACTTCTGCTGGCTGCCGGTCGACCTGCTGCTGCGCCATCGCTTCGACAGCCTTGCGCACGCTCCGAAAGTGAAGATTCCCGCGCTCGTGATCTACGGCAGCGCCGACACGATCATTCCCGCCGGGCACTCCGAGCGGCTCGCCGCCGCCTGGGGCGGGCCGGTGGAGCGCGTGCGCCTCGACGACTTCGGCCACAACGACATCGATCTCGATCCACGCTACGCCGAGGCCATGGTGGCGTTCCTCGATCGCCACCTTTGACCGTCCGCACGGAGCCGCACGGCCCGCCGTGAGAGAATCGCACCCCATGAAAAACGACAACTTCCTGCGCGCTCTCCTGCGCCAGCCCACCGAGTACACGCCGATCTGGATCATGCGCCAGGCCGGACGCTACCTCCCGGAGTACAACGCCACGCGCAAGAAGGCCGGCAGCTTCCTGGCGCTCGCCAAGACGCCGGAGCTGGCCTGCGAGGTGACGCTGCAGCCGCTGGAGCGGTTCGCGCTCGATGCGGCCATCCTCTTCTCCGACATCCTCACCATTCCCGATGCGATGGGGCTGGGCCTGTACTTCGCGGACGGCGAAGGGCCCAAGTTCGAGCGCACCGTGCGCACCGAGGAGGACGTGAAGCGCCTGGGCGCGGCCGACCTCGACTCGCTCAAGTACGTCTTCGATGCCGTCTCGCTGATCCGCAAGTCGCTCGACGGCCGCGTGCCGCTGATCGGCTTCTCCGGGAGCCCCTTCACGCTCGCCTGCTACATGGTGGAAGGCGGCGGCAGCGACGACTTCCGGCTGGTGAAGTCGATGCTCTACGCGCGGCCCGATCTCCTGCACCGCATCCTGGAGCTGAACGCGCAGTCCGTCACCGCCTACCTCAACGCGCAGATCGCGGCGGGCGCGCAGGCGGTGATGGTCTTCGACACCTGGGGCGGCGCGCTCTCCGATGCCGCCTACAAGGAGTTCTCGCTCGCCTACGCGAAGAAGGTCTTCGCCGGTGTCACCCGGAGCGCCGAGGGAAAGACGGTGCCGCGCATCTTCTTCACCAAGGGCGGCGGACTGTGGCTCGAGTCGATGGCCGATGCCGGCGTCGATGCGCTCGGACTCGACTGGACCATCGACATCGGCGAGGCGCGCAGCCGCGTGGGCGACCGGGTGACGCTGCAGGGCAACATGGA
>CAZOIB010000052.1:0-2339 GCA_964579785.1 uncultured Lysobacter sp.
CGTTGTCGACCGCCACCTTGAGCGCCGGGGGCGTGCCGGCAGGGCACACGAGGCGCATGCGCGCGGGCGGGGACTGCTCGAGGGGTGCTGCCTGGGCCATGGTCGAAGGGCTCCCGGGGGCCGGGTTGCGCAAACCGGTAACGCTAGCCCGTGGCCGGGAAAATTCCTTATCGAAGATCAGGAAATGCGCAAATAGGAGGCGAGTCCCGGCGCGGCGCCCGCTCGCGTTCGAGCCGGCGCACGGCCCGCCGCAGGATCCGCCGCGCGCGCACCACGTCGATCGCTTCCAGGGTCCTGCGCACTTCGTCCGCGATTTCGGGGTCGCCGACCACCACGAGATCGTGCAGGAACGCGGTGTCGGGATCGTCCTCGGGCGCGGCCAGCGAGGCGAAGTCGGAGGCGTTCACGCGGAAGCGCAGCGCATCAACGGGCACCGGCGGCACCGGGACGAAGCGGCCCGCGCGGAAGCGGAAGCACATGGCGAGATCCGCGTCGCGCACCTCGATCGCGAAGGGACGGTCGCCGAGGCGCTCGAACACCTTGACGGGGAGCTTCTTGCGCAGGAGCAGGTTGAGCACCGCGGCCACGACCGCCGAGGAAGGCACGTGGGGGAGTTTCCTCACCAGGATCCGGATGGGCCTCGGCAAGACGGGCCGCCGCCGAACGCCCGGCATCAGCATGATCGGGCCGCTCATAGAGATTCAGGCTAGCGCGATCTCCCCGAAACCGGTTGAGGCAGATCAGCCTTGGGCGGATTTCAGGCGTGCGCGCGCATCCGTCGCGAAAACACCGCTACCGTGGCCAATGCGGCCAGCGTGGCGAGCGAAAAGGCCGCGACGATCCCGAGCGCGGCGAGCGCAACGCTCACCACGAGGAAGAAGGCCGTGAACCCGGTGAGACCGGTGACGAAGCCGCGCAGCAGGCGTGCGAGGGCATCGGGGCCGTAGAGCCGCAGCGTGAAGGGCGGCAGGATCGAACCGGTGATCGGCAGCGAGAGGAGCACTCCGCTCACCGTGGGCCCGAGTGTCGCCGCGCCGGACAGGATGCCTGCCGCCAGCGCGAAGGCCGCAACGAGGCGCAGCCACAACTCCACTGGCGGAACGGCGGGCAGCATGGCGACCGCGCGCGGTTGCGGCAGGAAGCGCCAGGCGAGGAGGAGGCCCGCGACGGCGAATGCCAGCGCCGTCACCGGGTCGAGCGCCAGCGTGCCCACGCCGGTCGCGATCGCAAGGTAGGCCATCCAGCCACACAGCAGGCCGGTGACGGCTCCCCGGGCACGGCCCGCAAGCGAGAGCGCCAGCATGTGCCCCGCCTGCCCGGCCACGGCCGCCATCGTCACGAGCGCGGATCGGGCCGCGAAGTCGGGGCCGTGGTCGAGCGCCAGGTAGAGCGTGATCGGGCCGCCGATCAGCGGCAATCCCCCCAGGTAGCCGGACACCGCATGCCCCCAGCGGCGCGCCGCGAGGCTCGCGAGCCATACCGCGAACGGCACAGCGCCAGCTTGAGAAGGAGCAATGGAGTCATGAGAGGGAGCCGCCTTCCGGTACCAGGTACATGTACCAGGTACATGTACCTGGTACCGCAGCGCCAGTCACTTGCGGTTGGCGCCGGCGACCATGCGGTATTCGTAGAGGCGGCACTCGATGGCGCCGTTGTAGAGCACGGTGCGCCGCGAGGCGGAGAGGCGGATCAGCCTGGGCAGCTCCGGATCGCCGGAGAAGATGTAGGCCGTCCAGCCGGCGAATTTCTGCTTGAGGAGGTGGCCCAGCTCCGGATAGAACTTCGCGAGCTCCTCCTTCTCCCCCAGGCGCACGCCGTAGGGCGGGTTGGTGACGAGGAATCCTTCCGGCGCGGGCGGCGAGAGGTCGAGGAGATTGGCCTGCTTGAGCGCCACCACCGGCTCCAGGCCCATGTCGCGCAGGTTGGCGCGCGCGGCATCGAGCGTGCGCCCGTAGAGGTCGGAACCGTACACCGGCCGCGGCGCCACGGGCTGCGCGCGCGCCTCCGAGGCGACCTTCACCTTCTTCCACGCGAGAGCGTCGAAGCGGGCGAGCTTCTCGAAGCCGAAGGGACGGTCGCGCCCCGGGGCGAGCCCCAGCGCCATCTCGGCGGCCTCGACGAGTATCGTGCCGGCGCCGCACATCGGATCGAGGAGCGGCGTCCCGGGATTCCACCCCGAGAGCCGGAGCAGGCCCGCCGCGAGGTTCTTCTTCAGCGGCGCCTCGCCCACCTGGTCGCGCCGGCCGCGCTTGAAGAGCGGCTCGCCGCTGGTGTCGAGGTAGAGCGTGCACCACTTCGCGTCGAGGAAGACGTGCACGCGCACGTCGGGTTCGCGCGGG
>CAZOIB010000053.1:0-1556 GCA_964579785.1 uncultured Lysobacter sp.
CTGATGGACTATGGAAAGTTCAAGTACCAGGAGCAGAAGCGGCAGCACGATGCCCGCCTGAAGCAGAAGGTCATCCAGGTCAAGGAAGTCAAGTTCCGGCCCGGCACCGACGAAGGCGACTACATGGTGAAGCTGCGCAACCTGCGGCGATTCCTGGAAGAGGGCGACAAGGCGAAGGTCACCCTGCGATTCAGGGGGCGCGAGATGGCGCACCAGGAGTTCGGCGTCCGGCTGCTCGAGCGGGTGCGCACCGACCTCGACGACATCGCGCTGGTCGAGCAGATGCCGCGCCTCGAAGGCAGGCAGATGATCATGGTGATCTCGCCCAGGAAGAAGAAGTAGTGTCGATCGGCGCCTACGGGCGCCAAAGAAGCCGAGCGGGTCCTCGAAGTGCCGGCAGGTCGCCGGACACCCGACAAGGCATTAGAAGAGAAGGCAAGGGGTTGTCATGCCCAAGATGAAGACGAAGAAAGGCGCTGCGAAGCGCTTCCGCGTCCGCGCCTCCGGCAGCGTGAAGCGGGGTCAGGCGTTCAAGCGCCACATCCTGACCAAGAAGACCACGAAGAACAAGCGCCAGCTGCGCGGAACGATGAACGTGCACGACACGAACGTCGATTCCGTCAAGGCCATGCTGCCGTACGCATAAGGAGAGCGCCATGCCCCGAGTCAAACGTGGAGTCACGGCGCGCGCGCGCCACAAGAAGGTCATCGCCGCCGCCAGGGGTTACCGTGGCCGCCGCGGCAACGTCTATCGCATCGCCAAGCAGGCGGTCATGCGTGCCGGCCAGTACGCGTACCGCGACCGGCGCAACAAGAAGCGCGTGTTCCGCTCGCTGTGGATCGCGCGGATCAACGCGGCGGTGCGAGAGCACGGCATCACCTACAGCGTGTTCATCAATGGGCTGAACCGCGCGGCCATCGGGCTCGATCGCAAGGTGCTCGCCGACCTCGCGGTGACCGACAAGCCGGCGTTCGCGGCGATCGTCGCGCAGGTGAAGGCCTCCCTCGGCGCGGCCTGAGCCGCGCGAGCAGCAGCGTCGGGCGGGGCGGCCGCACGGGCCGCCGGCCGGCGATCACGACGGGGCCTTCGCGGCCCCGTTTTTCTTGCACCACAGGACGCTTTCGCAGCCATGCCGAATCCAGAGAGTTCCCCGCCGTCGACGCCGCCTGCGCTCGCGCGCTTCGCCGCGATGGTCGAGCAGCTGTCGGCCGAGATCGGCGCCGCCCGCAATGCGCCCGAGCTCGCCAACGCCAAGGCGCGTGCGCTCGGCAAGGAAGGCGCGCTGACCGCCGAGATGAAGAAGCTCGGCGCGCTGTCGCCCACCGAGCGCTCCGCGGTGGGGCGCGAACTCAACGAAGCCAAGCAGGCGATCGAGCACGCGGTGCGCAGCCGCGAGGCCGCGCTTGCGCGCGCCGAACTCGACGCGAGGCTCGCGCAGGAGTCGATCGACGTCACCTTGCCGGGGCGCGGCCTGGGCAACGGCGGCCTGCATCCGCTGACGCTGACGATCGAACGCATCGAGGCGATCTTCCACTCGATCGGCTTCGACGTGGCG
>CAZOIB010000054.1:0-4373 GCA_964579785.1 uncultured Lysobacter sp.
CACCGCGCTCGAGCCGCGCGACCGCAAGCCCGCGTGCGTCATGGCCTGCCCGACCTCCGCCCGGCTCTTCGGCGACATCCACGATCCGCAGAGCGAGGTCTCGCGCGCCATCCGCGAGGAGGGGGGCTACCCCCTGATGCCGGAATGGGGCACGCACCCCGCCAACCACTACCTGCCGCGCCGCAAGACGCACGTGCGCATCCACGCCGACGAGCTGGAACGCGCCGACAACCCCCTCAAGGTCGATCGTCAGCAGCCCCGCCCGGCCAAGAGCGAGCCCACGCTCGACGACGCCGTCACCTGGTGACCGGACCGCGATGCGCCCCGCCCTTTCCGTGATCCTCCTCACCACGCTGCTCGGCGCCGGGCAGGGGCTCTTCCTCGCGCTCGTCACGCACCAGACCTACGCGCTCCTGGGCGTGCTGGCGGCGCAGGATGCGAAGGCCCTCTATGGGCCGGGGAGCGTGATCGCGCTGGTGCTGCTCGTCGGCGGCCTCGTCGCGTCGTTCTTCCACCTCGGCCGCCCGGAACGCGCGTGGCGGTCGGCGGCCATGTGGCGCACGTCCTGGCTTTCGCGCGAGGTCATCGTCCTGCCGGCGCTGATGGGCGTGGTCTTCCTCTTCGGCGCCATGCACCTCACCGGCATCAATCCGGTCCTGGCACGTCTGCCGGGCGGCGTAGCCGTCGACGGCACGGTCGTCGCCGGCGTGGCGGGCGCGTTTCTCGCCTTCGCGCTCTTCGTCTGCACCGGCATGATCTACGCGTGCCTCAAGTTCCTGCGCGAATGGCACAGCCCGCTCACCGTCCTCAACTACACCCTCATGGGCATCGCCTCGGGTTTCACGCTGGCGGCGGCCCTCGCGGGCCGGCTGCGCGCGGACGAGGCGCCGTTCTTCGCTGCCTGGGCGCTCGCGTTCACGGTGCTCGCCGCCGTCTCGCGCGGCGCCTCGCTGCTGCGCAACGCGCGGCTGCGGCCGGTGAGCACGCTGCAGACCGCCATCGGCGTGCGCCACCCGGTCATCCGCCAGATCTCGCAGGGGTTCACGGCGGGATCGTTCAACACGCACGAGTTCTTCCACGGCCGCAAGCTGGCGTTCGTGCGCTCGATCCGGTGGCTGTTCCTGCTGTTCGGCTTCGCCATCCCCGCGGCGCTCCTGGCGCTCTACCTCGCCGGTGGCGCGCCGGTCCTGGCGGCGGCGTTCGTGGTGCAGATGGCAGGGCTCATGGCGGAACGCTGGTTCTTCTTCGCCGAGGCGAACCATCCGCAGAACCTCTACTACCAGGCGGTGGCCTAGGCCCCGCCCATGACGATGACGACACGCAGGAATAGCGAGGAGGGAACATGGCACTGGTGAGACCCCACGGCGGCGCAGCGTTGCGTCCGCTGGCACTGGAGGGAGCGGCGCTCGACACGGAGCGCAGTCGCGCGCAGGCATTGCCGCGCCTCACGGTGAGTTCGCGCGAGAAGGGCGACCTCATCATGCTCGGCGTCGGTGGCTTCACGCCGCTGGACGGGTTCATGACGCACGCGGACTGGGAAGGCGTCTGCGACGGCATGCGCACCACCTCGGGGCTCTTCTGGCCCATCCCGATCACGCTTTCGGCCAGCGCGGAGCAGGCGGCGGCATTCCCTGTCGGTGGCGACATCGCGCTGGCGGACCCCGATGACGGCACGGTGCTGGCGACGCTGCTGGTGACGGAGAAATACCGCATCGACAAGGCGCACGAGTGCGCCAGCGTCTTCCGCACCGCGGACACGGAGCACCCGGGCGTGCAGATGGTGATGGCGCAGGGCGAGGTGAACCTGGCCGGCCCGGTGAAGGTGCTCTCCGACGGCGGCTTCAAGGCGAAGTACGGGGCGCTGTTCCTCACGCCCGCGGAGACGCGCGCGCAATTCGAGCGCCTCGGCTGGTCCAAGGTGGCCGCGTTCCAGACGCGCAACCCCATGCACCGCTCGCACGAGTACCTCGCCAAGGTGGCGATCGAGGTGTGCGACGGGGTGCTCATCCATTCGCTGCTGGGCAACCTCAAGCCGGGCGACATCCCGGCCGACGTGCGCACGCGCGCGATCGCCGCGCTGACGGAGCAGTACTTCCTCGGCAAGACCGTGGTGCAGGCGGGATACCCGCTCGACATGCGCTACGCAGGCCCGCGCGAGGCGCTGCTGCACGCGCTCTTCCGGCAGAACTACGGATGCTCGCACCAGATCGTCGGGCGCGACCACGCCGGGGTGGGAAGCTACTACGGGCCCTTCGATGCGCACCACATCTTCGACCAGATTCCGGCCGGCGCCCTGGAGACTCAGCCGCTCAAGATCGACTGGACGTTCTGGTGCTACCGGTGCGGCGGCATGGCCTCCGCCCGCACCTGCCCGCACGGCGACGCCGATCGCCTGAATGTATCCGGCACGAAGCTGCGCAAGTGGCTTTCGGAGGGTGCCGAAGTGCCGGCCGAATTCAGCCGACCGGAAGTTCTCGAGATCCTGCGGCAGTACTACGCGACGATCGAGGCGAAGGACCGGGTGGAGGTGAAGCTCACGGGGCACTCTGCGCGTTGAGCGCGAGTTCCTCCCCCTCCGCCTCCCCGGGAGGAGAGTCCAGCCGCCGCTTGGCGAACTGCACGAAGGCCCCCACGAGCCCCGACTGGAGGCGCTCCCGGGGATAGACCGCCGTCAGCTGCCGCGTGAGCGGCGGCGAGAGCGGGATGCAGACGAGCAGGCCCAGCCGCACTTCCTTGACGACGGAAACGTGCGACAGGATCGCGAATCCCATGCCGGCCGCCACGAGCCCCTTGAGGGCCTCCGGGCTGCTCGCCTCCATGATCACCTGCAGCGCGCCGGGCTCGACTCCGGCCTTCTTCAGGTAATGGTCGGTCACCTCGCGCGTGCCGGAGCCCAGTTCGCGCGAGAGATAGGCGTGCTCGACGAGGGCGCCGGCCGCCACCGACCGGCGCCCCGCCAGCGGGTGCCCCGGTGCGCAGACGACCTGCAACTCGTCGCTGCATAGCCGCTCGCCGGCCAGCGAGGGCATGAAGGAATCACCCTCGATGAAGCCGATGTCCAGGGCCCGCTCGCCCAGGCGTTCCTGGACTTCCTCGGAATTGCCCACGAAGAGGCTCGGCGCCACGCCCGGGTAGGTCGCCTTGAATTCCCCGAGGATCTGCGGCAGCAGGAAGTCGGCGATCGTGGTGCTCGCGCCGATCAGCAGCGGGCCGGCGACCTGGCCGCCCATGTCCCTCAGGCGCGCATCGAGTTCCGCCGTCAGCGCCAGGATCCTCTCGGCATGCGCGAATGCGACGACCCCGGCGGGCGTGAGGGAGATGCGGCCGTGGGTGCGGTCGAACAGCCGGGTGTTGAAGTGCTCTTCCAGCTGGCGGACCTGGAAGGTCACGGCCGGCTGCGTCATGCAGAGCGCTTCTCCCGCCTTGGTGAACGAAAGGTGCTTCGCGACCGCGTGGAACACCTGAAGCCGCCGATCCGCCATTGCCCCATCCTCTATTCAAGGGGCTTATTCAAGCATAAAAAAGGGGCCGCCGAGTGGGGCGGCCCCGCGATCCGGCCTTATTCAGGTCAATGCACGACGCCTACGGCTTCTTCGGCGTCTTGTACTCGGCTTCCTTCTGGAACGGCTCCCAGATGGTCTCGTAACCGACGAACCCCTTTTCGTTCGGCGCCATCTGGCGCGTGGTCAGATAACGCGAATGGCCATCGGGAACCTTGGCGGGGGGAGGCTTGTGGTCGCTCATGTGTCACCTTTCTCGCTGTGATTGGGGACTGCAGGTGCAAATCAGGAAACCGGTCTCAGGCGCGCCGGGTCGACATCGACGCCCGCGGGGATCGCTCCGCCGACTCTCGTCTCCTCGTCCGTCGCATCGCGCACGGCCAGTATCTCGAGAACGAAGACGACCTCCCTGCCGCTGAGCGGGTTGTTGCCATCGACCGTCAGCTTCTCGTCGTCCACGTGCGTCACGAGAAAGCTGCGGGTCTGGCCCCGGTCGTTCTCCATGAGGATGGAGGTGCCGATCCTCCGATACTCCTCGGGCACGTTCTCGATGTCATCGGAAAACACCAGCGACTCGTCCCTGGGGCCGAAGATCCGGCTGCCATCGATCGCCACTTCGATGACGTCGCCGGCGGACTTCCCCTCGATCTGCATGTGGACCGAAGGGGCCAGGATCTCGTTGTGTCCGTGGACATAGCCCAGCGGGAACTCGACCCGGGTGAGGACATGCCCCGACTTCCTGTCGGTCACCTTGTAGGTCAGCTCGACGAACTTGCCGTCGCGGATGGTTTCAGTCATGTCAAGTTCGACCCTCACCCCGGCCCTCTCCCAAGGGAGAGGGAGTCGCGTTGCTCAGAAGATGGATGCACCGAA
>CAZOIB010000055.1:0-15509 GCA_964579785.1 uncultured Lysobacter sp.
ACGGTGAGCACCTGCACGAACACCACGGCCACCCCGAGGCCGAATGCCGTCTCCACCTTCTTCGAGCAGGCGAGGAACGAGCACATGCCGAGGAAGAAGGCGAGCGCCATGTTCTCGAGGAAGATCGAGCGGATGGCGATGTTGATGTAGTGTTCCATGGTCGTTTTCGCGGGCGGTTCGCGCCCGTCAGTCCTTGTCCTGCAGCTCGGGCTTCAGCGTCTTCAGCAGCCAGATGAGCCCGGCGATGATGAAGAGCCCCGAGGGGGCGAGGAGCATCATGCCGTTGGGCACGTACCAGCCGCCGTCCTTGGCGAGCGGCAGGACGACGTAGCCGAACACCTTGCCCGCCCCGAGGAGCTCGCGCACGAAGCCCGTGAGCAGCAGGACGAGCCCGTAGCCCAGCCCGTTGCCGATGCCGTCCAGCGCCGAGGCGAGCGGCGGGTTCTGCATGGCGTAGCCCTCGGCGCGCCCCATCACGATGCAGTTGGTGATGATGAGGCCGACGAAGACGCTCAGCTCCAGCGACAGCTCGTACAGGTAGGCCTTGAGGACCTGGTCGAAGACGATCACCAGCGAGGCGATGATCGAGAGCTGCACGATGATGCGGATCGAGCCGGGCGTGTGGTTCCTCACCAGGCTCACCGCGACGTTGGCGAGCATGGTCACCAGCAGGACGCCGGCGGTCATCACCAGGGCCTTGTCGATGCGGGTGGTGACCGCGAGCGCGGAGCAGATGCCCAGCACCTGGATGCCGATGGGGTTGTTGGCGAGGACGGGGGCGAGAAGGGCCTCGCGCTCGTGCTTGCCGAAGGCGGGATTCGCGCTCATGTCGGGCTTGCCTCGCGGAAGCGCTTCAGGAACCTGCCGTAGCCGTTGTCGGACAGCCAGAACTGCGTGAGGCGCGTGATCGCGTTGCTGGTGATGGTGGCGCCGGACATGCCGTCGACGCGGAACGGGTCCTTGTCGGGCGGTCCTGCCGGCCCCTTGATCACGGCGATGGCCGGCAGTCCGTTGCCGTCGTAGGCGTTGCGCCCCTTCCACAGGGCCTGCCAGGCGGGATTGCCGATCTCGCCGCCGAGTCCGGGCGTTTCCTTCTGGTCGTAGTAGGTGAGGCCGCGAATGGTGTTGCCGTCCCGGTCCAGCGACAGGAAGCCGTAGACCGTTCCCCACATGCCTAGCCCCTCGACGGCGATCACCACCTGCTGCGCCCGGCCGTCCTTCATGACGAAATAGGCCACGCCGTACTTCGGCAACCGGGCGATGCCGGCACTGTTGGCCGGCGCCACCCGGCTGGCCGCCGGGTCGTTGCGCGCGGCGCGCTGGTCATAGGCGCGCGGATCCATCTTTCCCTCCGGCACCAGTTCCCCGGTTTCGAGATCGACGAGCCGCGCCCGCAGTTCGCCCGCGAAGAACTTCTCCACCTCCTGCGTGCCCACGTCCTGCCCGGGCTTCACCAGGCCCGCGGCCACCAGCACGTTCTTCTCCATGTAGAGGCGCGCATTGGCCTTCTGCCGCGGCTGCAGCGAGACGGCCGCCACCGAGACCATGAACGCGCACACCACGCACACCGCGGTGGCGAAGAGGATGGTGTAGCGCGGGGAGTCAAGCCTTGCCACGGGCGCCTCCCCTGCGTGCGCGGCGGCCGATGTTGGCCTTGACGAACCCGTAGTCGATGAGCGGCGCCATCACGTTCATGAACAGGATGGCGAGCATCACCGCCTCGGGATAGGCCGGGTTCACCACCCGGATCAGCACGATGAAGACGCCGATCAGGAAGCCGTAGATGAGCTTGCCCTTGCTGGTGAAGGGTGAGGTCACCGGGTCGGTGGCCATGAAGGCCACGCCGAAGGCCCAGCCGCCCAGCACCATGTGCCACCAGAAGGGCACCGCGTACCACAGGTTGGTCTGCGAGCCGACGGCGTTGAGGAAGAGCGCCATCGCGATCGTCCCGGCCACCGCGCCCGCCATCGTGTGCCACGATCCCACACGCGTCACGATGAGGATGACGGCGCCGATGAGGCAGGCGAGCGCCGAGGTCTCGCCGAGGCTGCCCCGCTCCAGGCCGATGAAGGCGTTCCACCAGGAGTATCCCTGCTGCTCGAAGGGGACGGTCGCGGTGCGCATCTGCCCGAGGAGCGTGGCGCCGGAGTAGCCGTCCACCGCCGCCGCCGGAGCGACGGCCGCCCACACCTGGTCGCCGGAGATGTCGCCGGGATACGCGAAGAAGACGAAGGCGCGCGCCGCGAGCGCCGGGTTGATGAAGTTCATGCCGGTGCCGCCGAACACCTCCTTGGCCACCACCACGCCGAAGCTGATGCCGAGCGCGGCTTGCCACAGGGGCAGGGTGGGGGGGCAGATGAGCGGGAAGATCATGCCGGTGACGAAGAAGCCCTCGTTCACCTCGTGGCGGCGGACGATGGCGAAGAGCACTTCCCAGAACCCGCCCGCGGCCATGGTCACGATGTAGAGCGGCCAGAAGTAGAGCGAGCCGTGCACGAGGCAGGCCCAGAAGTTCTCCGGCGAGTAGCCCACGCCGGCGAGGCGCATCACGTCGTGGCGCCAGCCTTCCAGCGCGGCCGCCCTGGCGGGATCGATGCCGAGGTTGGCCTGCAGGCCGGTGTTGTACATGGCCATGAGCACGCAGGGCATCATGGCGATGACGACGATCATCATCATGCGCTTGAGGTCCAGCGCGTCGCGCACGTGCGTCGTGCCGCGCGTGACCGTGGGCGGCGTCATGGCGAAGGTGTCGGCCGCCTCGTAGAGCGCGTGGAAGCGATGCAGGGGCTTGCCCGGCTCGAAGTGCCGCCCCGCCTGTTCCAGCAGCTTCTCGAGCGCGCGCAAGCTCAGGACTCCTTCTCGAGGCGGTGCAGCATGTCGCGCAGCAGCGGCGCGTAGTCGTTCTTGCCCGGGTCGGCGTAGGTGCAGAGGGCGAGGTCCTCCTCGTCCAGTTCCAGCACGCCCAGCGCCTCGGCGCGCTCCAGGTCGCCGCAGAGGAGGGCGCGCAGCAGGAAGGTGGGCAGGATGTCGAGCGGCATCACCGCCTCGTGCGTGCCGATGGGAACCATCGCGCGGGGCGAGCCGTTGGTGGTCGTGGAAAAGGAGCGCCGGCGCGCTTTCGCGAAGGCGCCCAGCACGACGCCGGCAACGCTGAACTTGTCCCGCCCCGGGGCGATCCAGCCGAAGAGCTCCCGGTCGCGGCCTTCCGGCAGCGCGCTCACCTGCTGGTGATAGCGGCCGAGGAAGGCATCCGCTTCCTGCATCGCGGTGCGCCCGTCGAGCACGGAACCGGAGACGACACGCTGCTCGCCGGGGGCCAGCTCGCCGGCAGTGAGTTCGGCGAGCGAGGCGCCCAGGCGCGTGCGCACGAGCCGCGGACGCGCGATGCCGGGGCCGGCCAGGGACACGACGCGGGAGACGTCCAGCTTGCCGGTGGCGAGCAGGTGGCCGATGGCCGCGACGTCCTGGCAGCCCACGTGCCAGACGCTGCGCCCGTGGCCCGCCGGGTGCAGGAAGTGGATGTGCGTTCCGGCATTGCCTGCCGGATGCGGCCCGGAAAATTCCTCGATCGCGATGCGCTCGGCCTGCGGCACGCGCAGCTGCGAGCCGGGCGACCGGCAGACGAACACGGGTCCGGCGGTCAGGTCGCGCAGGGCGAGCACCCCGGTGGCGTAGTCGTCCTCGCGGCCGGCCAGCGCGACATCGGCAACCGGTGCCAGGGGCCGCGTGTCCATCGCGGTGACGAAGATCGCCTCGGGCACGGCCTCGGGCGCGGGCGCGCGGCTGAAGGGACGCGTGCGGAAGGCGCTCCACAGCCCGGATTCCACGAGCAGGGCGCGCAACGCGGCGCCGTCGCGCTCGGCAGGCGGGGCGCCCTTCCAGGCGGCAAAGGACACCTGCGCCTGCGGGCCGTCGTTCCCGGCCACCTCGATGACCACGGCGATGAACGCCCGCTTGTCGCCACGGTGGACGGCGAGCACGCGCCCGGCCGCCGGCGCCGTGTAGCGCAATCCCGGAGTCTTCTTGTCGTCGAACAGCAGCTGGCCGCGCAACACCGCGTCGCCGGGCTGGACGGCCATCGTCGGCTTGAGCCCGATGTAATCGGCGCCCAGCAGCGCCACCCGGGTCACGGCCGCGTCCTTGCCGAGCGCCTGGACCGGCGCGCCGGCTATGGGAAGGTCCATCCCGCGTTTGATGACGTGCATCGTCCTGGCTGCGTGGGTTGCGGTTCGCGGTCGGCGGACTGCCTAGTACTTGGCCTGGTTCTTGTACAAGTAATGCATGAGCTCGGCCGACTGCATGCTCATGCGGCGTTGCAGGCCGTGCGTGAAGCGCACGATGGCGCGCATCAGGCGGTAGGCGATCCACGGGTGCTTCTCGACCAGGCCCTCGAGGTCGGCACGGTCGAGGCTGAAGATTTCGGTCTGCCCCACGGCGCGCAGCGCCGCGTAGCGCGGGGTGCCGTCGAGGAAGGAAAGCTCCCCGACCAGGTCGCCCGCGGTCATCACGTGCAGGTTCTCCCACGCGCCGTCCGCCCCCGGGCGCGACACGGCCAGCGCCCCGTTCACGACCACGTGCATGTGGCTGTCCGGCTCCCCCTCGGGGGTGATGACCTGCCCGTCCTCCAGCTTGTGCAGGTGCACCAGACCGGCCACGACCTGGACGTCGCCGTCCGAAAGCTCCTTCGCCAGTACGGACTTGCGCACCAGGTCCTGCAAGCGCGGATCCATGCCCCGCCTCCCTTCGGTTCGATTCAATTGGCCATCGTAGGGCGGCCGCCGCGGCCGGGCTTGCGGCGCGTCAACCCGCGTGGTTTCGAAAGCGCGGCTTCCCCTCAGGAATCCGGGGGAAAACGAACGACGATCTTGCCGCGGTTGTGGCCGGCCGCCATGGCGCGCTGCAAATCCGGCACCTCGTCGGGGCGGCCGGTACGCGTGACGACCGACTGCAGCCGCCCGGCTGCCGCCAGCCGCACGAGCGTCTCGAGGTCGGCGAGGTTGGGCTTCTCCATGACCGGGACGCAGCGTTCCCTGGCCGTGAGTTTCAGCCACCACGACCAGCAATAGAGCGCCGCCCCGGGCAGCGAGTGGACGTAGGACCCGCCCGGGGCGAGGAGCCCGCGGCAGGCCGGGAAGGTCGAGGTGCCCGAGGCGTCGAAGACGATGTCGAAGCGCTCGGCGAGCGCCTTCCAGTCCTGCAACTGGTAATCGATGGCGCGGTCGGGCGAAAGCGAGGCAAGGAACGCCTGCCCGGCCGTGCTCGCCACCGCCGTCACGTGCGCTCCCGCGTCCTTGGCGAGTTGCACGGCGAACGAGCCCACGCCACCGGCCGCGCCGACGATGAGCACGCGCTTGCCCGCCGCCAATCCGCCATCGCGCAGGGCCTGCACCGCGGTGATGCCCGCGCCGGGGAGAGAGGCGCCATCGGTGAAGGAGAGCGAGGGCGGCTTCACCGTCGCCAGCGCCTCGTTGGCGCTGACGCGCACGGCCATCGTCCCATTGCGTGACGCCATCGGGTTGACGATGCCGACGACGGCATCGCCGGGCTTCAGGCGCGAGACATCCTCCCCGACCGCTTCCACCACGCCCGCGTAGTCGTAGCCGACGCCGCGCGGCAGCCGGCCGACCGTCATGACCTTGAACTGGCCGGCGCGCAGCTTCCAGTCGAGGGGATTGAGTGCCGCGGCCACGACGCGCACCACGATCTCGCCCTTGCCGGGCACAGGGTCGGGCAGGTCGGCCCACTCGAGCACTTCGGGTCCGCCGTAGCGGCGGAAGATCCACGATTTCATCTGATCACCAGTGTCGGTCCAGGGATCGACCAGCGTGGCTAGTCTCCTAGAAGGGCAGTTTCGCCTGCGGCAATGCTTCCGCGAGGACGCGCCGGAAGTCGGCCTGGATGTGGGCGAGGGCGGCCTCGGTGTCGGCTTCGAAGCGCAGCACGACGACGGGCGTGGTGTTGGAGGCGCGCATCAGGCCGAAGCCGTCGGCGTACTCGACGCGCAGGCCGTCGATGGTGATGACCTCGGTGGCGCCTTCGAAGCGGGCGGACTTCTGCAGCCTCGCGATGAGGGCGTGGTTCTCGCCTTCCTTCGCCATCGCGACGTTGAGTTCCGGGGTGGTCACCGAGTCGGGCAGTCCCTCGAGAGCCTGCGTGACGTCGGGGGCGCGGGAGAGGATCTCCAGCAGGCGCGCGCCGGCGTAGAGCCCGTCGTCGAAGCCGTACCAGCGCTCCTTGAAGAACATGTGCCCGCTCATCTCGCCGCCGAGGGGGGCGCCGGTCTCCTTCAGCTTCGCCTTGATGAGCGAGTGGCCCGTCTTCCACATCACCGGCTCGCCGCCATGGGCGCGGATCCAGGGAAAGAGGCTCCGCGTGCACTTCACGTCGAAGACGATCTTCCCGCCCGGGTTGCGTTGCAGCACGTCGGCCGCGAAGAGCATGAGCTGGCGGTCGGGGTAGATGATCCTGCCGTTCTTCGTCACCACGCCGAGGCGGTCGCCGTCGCCGTCGAAGGCGAGCCCGACTTCGGCGTGACCCTCCTGCACGGCGCGGACCAGGTCCGCGAGGTTCTCGGGCCTGGACGGATCGGGATGGTGGTTGGGGAAGTTGCCGTCGACTTCGCAGTAGAGCTCCTGCACGTCGCAGCCCAGCTTGCGGAAGAGCGCGGGCGCGATGGCGCCGGGCGAGCCGTTGCCGCAGTCGATGGCGATGCGCATCAGGCGCCCGAGCTTCACGTCGCCGGCGATGCGTTCGAGATAGGCGGCGTTCATGTCCTTCGCCTCGGCCGAGCCCTTGCCGGAGGCGAACCGGCCCGACTCCACCAGCCGGCGCAGGTCCTGGATGGCGTCGCTGGCGAGCGTGTCGCCCGCCACCATCATCTTCAGCCCGTTGTACTCGGGCGGGTTGTGGCTGCCGGTGACCATGACGCCGCTGCCGGTCGCGAGCTCGTAGGTGGCGAAGTAGACCATCGGGGTGGCGACCACGCCGATGTCGGTCACGTCCATGCCGGCCGCGTTGAGGCCGCGCGTGAGCGCCGCCACGAGCCGCGGTCCCGACAGCCTTCCGTCGCGCCCGACGACGAAGCGCTTCACGCCCTTCGCGGCGCCCAGGGTGCCGAGGCCGCGCCCGATGGCTTCGGCCGCCTCCTCGGTGAGGGTGCGGTCGACGATGCCGCGGATGTCGTAGGCCTTGAAGATCTCGGGGGCGATGGGGGAGGGCATGGGGGGATTCATTCCAGGTGATCGAAGAAATGCAGGAGGCGTTCTGGCAGCCAGTCGATATGGCCCGGGAAAGGTCCCGTGACGAAGGCGACATGGCCGCCCCGAGCAGGAAATTCTACCCTGACCGCGGCCGACACCTCGTCCGCCCGGGGCAGCGCCTGCTCGGGGAGGAACGGGTCGTCGCGGGCATTGAGGACCAAGGTGGGCACGGCGATGCGGGCGAGCAGCGGCTTGGCGCTCGCCCGCGTCCAGTAGTCGTCGGTGTCGCGAAAGCCGTGCAGGGGTGCCGTCACCACGTTGTCGAACTCGCGCAGCGTGCGCGCGCGGCGCATGGCACGGTAATCGAAACTGCCGGGAAAGCGTGCGTGCTTGGCGGCGGCGCGGCTCTTCATCGTCGCCAGGAAGTGCTTGGCGTAGACGAGCGAGAAGCCCCGCTCGAGCGCGGCGCCGGCGGCCATGAGATCCAGCGGCGCCGACACCGCCGCCGCGCGAGCGACGATCGCGGTCGCCTCGGTGCCGCGTTCGCCCAGCCACTTGAGGAGCGCATTGCCGCCGAGCGAGATCCCGGTCGCGTAGAGGGGCGCTTCCCCGGCGAGCGCGCGGAAGCGTCGCAGCACCCAGTCCAGCTCGTCGGCGTCGCCGGAATGGTAGGCGCGCAGCAGGCGGTTGGGTTCGCCGCTGCAGCCGCGGAAGTGCACCACGGAGCCGCGCCAGCCGCGTCCCTGCACACGGTGCATGAGCGTGCGTGCGTAGGGCGAACCGGAGGATCCCTCCAAGCCATGGAAGAGCACGACCCAGGGCTTGTCCGCCAGGCCGTCGACGTGGTCGACGTCGACGAAGTCCGCGTCGGGCGTTTCCCAGCGATCGCGGCGGTAGCGCACGGCCGGCCGCGCCGCGAGGAGCGAGCCGTAGATCGTCTGCAGGTGCGGGTTGCCGAGCCAGCGCGGCGCGCGGTACTCCGGTGCCGCCATCAGCGGACCGCGAGCGTGCGGGCGCCGTCGGCGCGACGCGGACCGAGGAGGTCGAGGAGCTGCTCCAGTTCCCGTTCGCGTCCGGGTTCGGCCCGCGCCTCGCCCGCGAACGTGAAGCGGCCCGGCAGCGGCAGCGTGCCGTTGCCGGCAAGCGAGAGCGGACCCCGCGTCGTCGCCAGCGTCACCTTGATCACGGCCCCTTCGGCATCGGCCTGCGCGCGCCAGCTGCCGAGCGGCCGCGCGGCGGAAAGCGCCAGTGCCGCATCGCGCCACTCCGCACTCGCCGTGCCGCTCGCGTGGCGGCCGTCCCAGGTCAGATGCGCTGCATCGATCGCGATGGCACCGGCGGGCTGCCACGCGGAGGCGAGCGGAAAGACTCTGGCCAGCGCTCCCGCGTCGCCGCTCGCCCGCAGGTCGTGCACGCTCCACTGCAGCGGACTGCGCGCGGCCTCCAGCCGTACCTCGAGCTTCGCCACGCGCGCCTCGATCGCGAAGGCGATGCGGCCGGCGAGAAGGCGCGAAGGCAGAAAGCGCCAGCGGACCTCTTCGATGGTGAACGCCGTGCCGGGCAGGGCGACATCGGCGCGTGCCGAGCCGTTCCACAGCGTTCCCGCGGCGTTCGCGAGGTGCACCTGTCCGTGCGAAGCCTTCGCCACTTGTCCGGCGACGATCGACATCGGCAGCGTTGCCACGAGGAACGCGCCATACGCGGCCGTTCCAAGGAGCAGGGCGCCGAGAGGCTTCATGGCGGGTCGCGTGCCGCGTCAGGGAGCGGCGAGCACGAATTCGCCGCGCACGCGCCCGATGGCGGCCAGCGCTTCCACTTTCGCTTCGGCGACGGCGAGGCCGTGCGTCGCCTGCGTGGCGGCCAGCCACTCGACCAAGCGTGTCCACGAGGCGTCGTCGACGGCGAGCCGGGCGCGCTTGCCGTCGATGAGAGTCACGCGCGCGCCGGGACGGCCCTGCGCGAGGTTGCCGGCGGCGACGAGAGTCGCGAGCGGCACGGGGGCTGCCCCGCGCGGCGGCAGGGCGCGCAGCGCCTGCACTTCCGCGGCCTGCCCGCGCATCTCCGCCACCGAGGCACGCAGGGCCGGCAGGCCGGCAGCGATGCGGCCGCGGTCGCGTTCGAGCGGAAGCCACGCGAGGACGAAGACTAGCAGCACGGCAACCGCGGCACCGGCCCAGCCGACGATGGCACGTTCCCGCGGGCTGCGCGCGGTCCACCAGGCGGGGGCCTTCACTTCGCCTCTCCGGCGCGGTCGATCTCCAGCCGTCCGTCCGCATAGGTCAGGCGCCTGGCCGGCGCCGGGTCGCTGCGCGCGGCGGCCGTGGCCAGTGCCAGGAAGTCGCTGGCGGAAGCGCGACCGCGGGCGCGCTGCAGGTCCGCGAGGTTGCGGCGCATCTGCAGCGCCGGATCCACCACGGTCTTCGCCTCCGGGAAAGCGGCGCGGAAGATCGCCTCGCGTTCGGCCTCCAGCACGCGGCGCTCGCGTTCGAGCCGCCACCAGTCGAAGGCGGTCACGCCGACCTGGGCGACGGCGATGACCGCGGCCAGGGCCCAGGCGAGGCGCGGCAGGCGCAGCGCCGCCAATCCGGCCGTGCCCCGCGCGAAGTCGCCGGCCAGGAGATCGATGGCGCCTGCCGCCAGCGGCGCTGCCAGCAGCGCCGGAGCGTCGGCCACCGTGACCGGCACGGACGCGCTTTCGCTCCAGCGCGTGGCATCCGGGCGCGCCAGTCCGGCTTCGACGAGAACGCGCAAGGCGGACGGCCGCGAACCGCGCCCGGCCGCCTCGTCGCAGGCGATGCGCACGGCGAGCGGCGGCTCGGCTCCCGCCGGCCGGTCGAACGCGACGGCGTGGCCGTCATCCTCGACGAGGAAGCTGCGCCCGGCGCCGAGCACCGCGTGCCAGCAGCCGGGCTGCGACGGCAGCAGCGCGCTTTCGCAGACGGCGCGCGCCGGCGAGAGTCCCGCCCGCGCCAGCAGGTCGACGAGATCGGCAAGCCAGCCGCGATCCACCACGGCCACGAGCGTTTCCCCGCGCGGGTTGGTCGCGCCCGGCACGGCGTGGATCTGCGCCGGATCCGCCAGGAGGCGGTCCTCGACGGCGTAGGGCAGCAGTTCGCGGATCGTCGCGGTGTTCACCTTCGGCAGCCTGAGGCGCGCGTAGAGCACGCGCGAAACGGGCAGGATCGCCTCGACGACTTCGGCCCTGGGGATCGCCGCGAGCGGTGCCGTTCCTTCGCGCAGCATGGCGCCGCGCGCGTCCGTGAGCGTCCAGGCGCAGGCCATGTCGGCGCCCGGGTGATCGACGGCGGGAACGAGAAGGCGAAGGATCATGGCGCCTAGTACAACGGACGGCGCCAGATTATAGCGGTCGCGGGAGTGGCGCCGGGGTTGGCGCGCGCGACCAGGGCCTCGCTCGCCACCTGCACGTCGTCCTGCGCGACGCCGACCTGCACGAGGAAGTGGCCGCTCTTCACGTCGAGGTCGACATCGAAGGCAACGGGAGCGCCCTTCTTGGCGCGGGACTTCAGGTCGGCGCGGTCCTTGAACGGATGCCCGCGCCGCGAATCGGCCAGCTGGCGGACCTCCTCGCGCGAGAGTTCCGCGAGGATGGCAGCCAGGACCTCGGGCGTAGCGGTATTGGCATTCACGGCGGTGCGCGCGGGAATCGCCGTCACGTAGGGCCGCAGCTTCGCGACGGCGCGGGCATCGAAGCCGCGCACGCGGTAGAGCTCCTCGACCTGCGCGATGGGCCGGTTGGCGGCGCGGTGCGGGCGGGCCAGCGCGAGGTAGTACGCATCCTCGGCGCCCGCGCCACCGGCGAGGTCGGAGTCGGCGTCCACCCAGTCGAGGACGGCGACGGCGAGGCCGGAGTCGAGACCCAGCGACTCGAGGAGCCGCGCGAAGATCTCCATGTCGCGGTCGCTGCGCCGTCCGTCCCGGACCAGGTTGTTCAGATTGAAGCGCGCCTGCGCGTCGACGATGGCGCCGCTCACGATGGCGCGTTCCACCGGCAGCCCCGCGAGCGGCTGCGCCCAGGCTTCCTCGATGGAATCGATGGCGCTTTGGCGGGCGTCCTCCGCGAGGATGCCGCGCGCCCAGTCGAGGCCTGCCTGCGCGTAGAAGTCGGCCTGCGCGCGCGCCGCCACCAGCGCGGTCTGGTTGAGGGTCGCGGATTGCTGCGTGAGCATCCAAGTGGCGGTCGATGCCGCCACGGCGACCACCAGGATCGCGGTCACCACCGCCACGCCGCGCTGCGGCTTCCGGCTCATCGCGGGATGTCCACCACGCGCACGATGCGCTCGCCCGAGGCGAGCTCCAGCGTCATCTCCACCGCGAGCGGCAGGCCCGGCATGCCCGGCGCCGCCCAGTCGCTGCGCCATTCGCGGGAACGGTCGAGGAAGCGGAAGGCGAGCGCGCGCACGTCCTGCAGCACCGGGGTCGCCGCGGCCGTGTCGCGCGGGCCGCTGTCGACGCCCGACCAGGCCAGGCGATCGACGCGTCCCTCGACCAGCCGGTAGCCCACGCGCTGCGGCGCGGAGAGTTCGTTGGCGTAGAGCGTCGCGCCGCCGCGCGTGAGCGCCAGGCCCCGCGCCGTGGCGCCGCCCAGGTCGAGGACGGAAGTGACCGCGCTTCCCGCCGTTCCCGAGGGGCCGACGGCGGGCCGGTCGAGGGCGGCCTGCACGTCTCGCTCGAAACGGCCGACGAAGAGGGCGAGGTCGCGCCACTTGCGCGCGTCGCGGTCCAGCGCCTCGCGGCTGTCGAGCAGCACCGCGAGTCCCCGGTAGGCGAATGCGGAAAGGAGCGCGAAGATCGCCAGAGCCACCAGGAGCTCGACCAGCGTGAAGGCCTGCTCGCGCCTCACGGCTTCACCACGAAGGCGGTGAGCTTCGCGAGCACGCGGCCGGGCGCGCGCGCGTCGGAGACGGCGAGGTCGACGCGCCGGATCGTGGGATTGGGCGTGTCCGTGACTGTCTCCTCGAGCACCAGCGCGAGCCCGCCCTGCTCGACGGTGGCGGTGGTGACGGCCGGTTGCGGGAAGAGGTCGCGTGCCCGCATTTCCGCCACGCGGTTGCCGGCCGCCCAGGTGGCCAGCAGGCGCGCGCGCGTCTCGCGGGCGCCGTCCGTGGCGAGGCCCGCGGCGCGCGTGGTGGCCGCGAGCGCGATGGCGAGGATCGCCACCGCCACGAGGATCTCGACCAGCGTGAAGCCGCATCCCGCCTTCATGGCGCGATCGCCCGCAGCGCGCCGGCGGCGTCGCCCTCGATGGCGGCCGGCCGTCCGCGCACGGTGAGGGCCACGCGGAAGGGAACGCCCAGCCCGTCGGGGAGGAAGACGATGACCTCGCGCGCATCCACCGGCCGGCCGTCGATGGCGAGCGAGTCGATGGTGAGCGTATCCGCGAGCCGCCGCTCGCGCCCGGGGATCGGCGACCACGATCGGTCCGAGGCGAGGCGCAGCGCGCGCACCCGGCCGTCGGCCAGCGAGACGGCGGTCGGCCGCCCGCCGAACCACGCGTCGTCGCGCGCGGACTCGATGTCCAGCGTGAGCAGCGCCGTCTCGCGGCGCGCCACTTCCGCGTCGCTCGGGAACAGGTTCACCGCCGCCACCGCGAGGACGATGCCGGCGATGGCCACCACCACGAGGATCTCGATGAGGGTGAAGCCCGCGCTCCCGGCGCCCCGGGTGGGACCAGTCCCACCTGACCAGGTGGGCGTAGCCCGGCTATTCCCAGCTGCCGATATCGGCGCCACTGCCTTCACCCCCGCGCGCGCGATCGGCGCCGAGGGAGAAGACGTCGATCTCGCCCTTCACGCCGGGATTGAGGAACTGGTAGTCGCCCCCCCACGGGTCCCGGGGCAGGCGCTCGAGGTAGCCGCCCTGCTTCCAGTTGCCGGGGACGGGATTCGCCGCGGGCTTCTGCACCAGCGCGGCAAGCCCCTGGTCCGTCGTCGGATAGAAGCCGTTGTCGAGGCGGTAGAGCTTGAGCGACTGCACGATCGCGGCGATGTCGGCCCTGGCCGCCACGCGCTTGGCCTCGTCGGGCCGGTCCATGACGCGCGGCACCACGATCGCCGCGAGGATGCCGAGGATCGCCACGACGACGAGGATTTCGATGAGGGTGAATGCGGATTGTCGTTTCATACCTATCTACCGACCAGTTGATTGAGGTTGAAGATGGGCATGAGGATCGCGAGCACGATGGCCAGCACCAGCACCCCCATCAGGACGATGAGCGCCGGTTCGAACACGGCGACCGCCGCCGCAAGCCGCGTCGAGATGTCCGCCTGCTGCTGGCGCGCGGCGCGCTCCAGGGACTCGTCCAGCCGTCCCGTGGCCTCGCCGCCCGCGATGAGGTGGACCATGACCGGGGGGAATGCGTTCGTCGCCCCCAGCGCACGGGAGAGCGGCATGCCTTCCCGCACCCCCCGCGCCGCGTTCGCCAGCGCTTCGCGCATGGGTACGAGCGTCATGACCCCCTCGCCGGCTTCGAGGGCGGCGAGGATGGGCACGCGGCTGCCCACGAGGATCGCGAGGGTCGCCGCGAGGCGCGCGCTGTCGAGGTGGCGCAGCGCCTTGCCGGCGAGCGGCGCAGTCAGCAGCAGCCGGTGGATGCGCGCGCGCAGCACGGGACGCTTGAGCGCCATCCGGAGCCCCGCCACGCCCGCCACCAGGAGCGCGATCCACGCGGGCCACGTCGCCTGCAGGAAGGCCGACACGGCGATCAGGGCGCGGGTGAGCAGCGGCAGCGCCTGCTTCGCGTGGCTGTACACCTGCACCACCTGCGGCACCACGTAGACGAGGAGTGCCCCCATCACCAGGAGCGAGACGCCGGTCACGATGGCGGGATACACCAGCGCGAGCGCGAGTCGCCCGCGCAGTTGCTGGCGCTCCTCGAGGTAGTCGGCGAGCTTCGCCAGCACGCGCGGCAGCCGGCCGGAGGCTTCGCCCGCGGCGATGAGCGTGCGGTAGAGCTCCGGAAACACGCCCGGGAACGTGCCCAGCGCCTTGGCGATCGTCGATCCGGCCATCACCTCGCCGCGCAGCGCCGCGAGCACCTGCCGCTCGCGCTCCACTTCCGCCTGCTCGATGAGCGCGTTGAAGGCCTGCTCGACGGTGAGGCCGGCCTCGATCAGCGAGGCGAGGCTGCGCGTCAGGCGCGTGAGCTCGGTGGCGGAAAGGGACACCGCGCGGAAGCGCGAGCCGCCGGCCGGGTCGTTGGCGGCGATGACCTCGACGCGGTGCGGGGTGAGGCCCTGGTCGCGCAGCAGCGCGCGCGCCTGGCGCGCGCTGTCGGCCTCCAGCACGCCCTTGTGCAGCCTGCCTTCGAGCGAGTAAGCCTGATAACGGAAGCCTGGCATGTTGTTTCCCTCACCCCCGACCCCTCTCCCCAAGGGAGAGGGGAGATATGTGCTCCCTCTCCCTTGGGAGAGGGCCGGGGTGAGGGCCTATGTCCTCGTCACCCGCAACACTTCGTCGAGCGAGGTCGTGCCGTCGCGCACCCAGCGCAGCCCGTCCTCGCGCAGCCGCGTCATGCCGATGCCGACCGCCTTCTCGCGGATGTCGCGCTCGTCCGCGGTGTCGTGCACGAGGCGGCGCACGTCGTCGTCGACGGTGAGCAGCTCGTAGATGCCGGTGCGGCCCTTGTAGCCGGTGAAGTTGCACGTCGCGCAGCCCACCGGGCGGTAGAGGCGCTCGGGCGCTTTCTCGCGGAATGCCGAGCGCTCGGCGGCATCCGGTTCGTAGGGGGACTTGCAGGCGGGGCAGAGCTTGCGCACCAGGCGCTGCGCGAGGACCCCGGAAAGGGTGGAGGCGAGCAGGTAGGGCTCGATGCCCATGTCCGCGAGCCGCGTCACGGCGCCGGGCGCGTCGTTGGTGTGCAGGGTGGCGAGCACGAGGTGGCCGGTGAGGGAGGCCTGCACGGCGATCTGCGCCGTCTCCAGGTCGCGGATCTCGCCGATCATCACCACGTCCGGGTCCTGGCGCAGGATCGCGCGCAGCGCCCGCGCGAAGGTCATCTCGATCTTCGGGTTGACGGGCGTCTGGCCGATGCCGTCCAGTTCGTACTCGACCGGGTCCTCGACGGTGAGGATGTTGCGGGTGTTGCGGTCCAGGCGCGAGAGCGCCGCATAGAGCGTCGTCGTCTTGCCCGAGCCGGTGGGGCCGGTCACGAGGAGGATGCCGTGCGGCTGCTGGATGAGGACGTCGACCGCGTCGCGCGTGTCCGCCCCCATGCCGAGCGAGTCGAGGGTGAGGCGCCCGGCCTGCTTGTCGAGGAGGCGCAGCACGACGCGCTCGCCGTTGGCGGTGGGA
>CAZOIB010000056.1:0-3046 GCA_964579785.1 uncultured Lysobacter sp.
GAGAGCGTCACGCGCCGGCGCGACAGGCCGTAGGCGTGGTCGTCCAGCATGACCGTCATCGCCGCGACGACGTTCTCGAAATTGTTGAGCGGCTCGCCCATGCCCATCATGACGACGTTCGTAACAGGCTTCGGCGTGACGCCCTCCGAGGTGCTCTCGAGGCGGTAGTGCATGCCTTCACGTGACAGTTCGACGAGCCGCCGGTTGGCCACCCACAGCTGCCCGATGATCTCGGCCACGCCCAGGTCGCGGTTGAAGCCCTGCCGGCCGGTGGAGCAGAACCCGCAATCGAGCGCGCAGCCCACCTGCGAGGAGACGCAGAGCGTGCCGCGGTCCTCCTCGGGGATGAACACCGTCTCGATGCCGTTGCCGATGCCCACGTCGAAGAGCCACTTCACGGTGCCGTCCGTCGAACGGTGCTCGGAGAGGATCGCGGGCGGCCGCACCTCGGCCAGTTCCTTCAACTTTTCGCGCAGGCCCTTGGCGAGGTCCGTCATCGCGTCGAAGTCGGACTCGCCGCGCTGGTGCACCCAGCGGAAGACCTGCTTCGCGCGAAACGGCTTCTCGCCGATCGACGCGAACCAGTCGGTCAGGGCGGCAAGCGTGAAATCGAGGAGGTTGGTGCGCATGGCCGGCGCGTGGGGGTTGCCCTGGTGGGGGCTACCGTCAGCGCGTGTAGACCTGGCTCGCCGGGAAGAAGTACGCGATCTCGACGGCCGCGGTTTCCGGCGCGTCCGAGCCGTGCACGGCGTTGGCGTCGATGGAATCGGCGAAGTCGGCGCGGATCGTGCCATTCTCCGCCTTCTTCGGGTCCGTGGCGCCCATGAGGTCGCGGTTCTTCTGGATCGCCTCCTCGCCCTCGAGCACCTGGATCATCACCGGGCCGGAGATCATGAACTCGACCAGGTCCTTGAAGAACGGGCGGGCCCTGTGGACGGCGTAGAAGCCCTCCGCCTCCTGCCGCGAAAGGTGGGCCATTCTCGCCGCGATGACCTTGAGGCCGTTGGTCTCGAAACGGGAGTAGATCTTGCCGATGATGTTCTTGGCCACGGCATCGGGCTTGATGATCGAAAGTGTGCGCTGTACCGCCATGAAAATCTCCGCTAACTGAATGAAAAGTTTAGCTTTTCATTCTAGCACAGCGCCCCCCGGCCGGGCTAGGCCGGGACCTGCAGATTCCCGGTACCAGGTACATGTACCAGGTACATGTACCTGGTACAAAAACTCATCGTTGCCAGGTGGGGACGAGGCCGGCGGCACCGGGCTCGGGGCGGAAGTCGGCCGCCACGCCGATGCCGGGCACCCAGACCAGTTGCTCGCCCTCGAACAGCAGCGGCAGGCGCTGGCGGTGCCACACCGGCACGTCGTGCTCCTGCAGCAGGTTCTTGAGGCTGCGCGTCGGGCCGTTGGGCCACAGGCGAATGCGCTCCCCGCCGGTGCGCGGAGCGAAGTGCCAGCGTCCGGTGGCCACGCGCGCGACCGCGATGCCCTCTCCTGCCGACTCGCCGAAGCGCACTTCCCCCCGACCCTCTCCGAGGGAAAGCTGCCGTTCGCCCTGCCAGGCGACGTCCCACTTCGCCGCCACGCGCGGGGCCGCCTCGACGACGATCCGGCCGCGGTGACGAACGATGGCGCGACCGCCGTGGAGGATGAGCACGCGCGCATCCTCGCGCGCCGAGACGAGCTGGCGCAGGATGTCCGCCAGGCGCGCCTCGCCCGGCATCGCGAGGTCGTGCACGGCCAGGAAGTGCCGCAGCACGTTGGCGCCGCGCGCGCCGCCGAGCGCGCCCAGCTTGTCCGCCGCAAGTCCGCTGCCGTCGGCGATCCGCCGTGCGTCCTCCCCCGCCAGATCGGCGATGACGGCGGCGGCAGCGCCGGCATGGCGGGCCAGGCGCGCCAGCGACTCCCGATACTGCGGAAAGCGCTGTGCCACGAGGGGCAGGACTTCATGACGCAGGAAATTGCGGTCGAACGCGGCAAGCGCATTCGACTCGTCCTCCACCCAGGCCAGTCCGCGCGCGCGGGCATAGCCGGCGAGCGCCGTCCGGGGCACGTCGAGCAGGGGGCGCAGCAGCGTGGTGGTACCTGCCGGCCGCGCCTCGACCATCGCCGCCAGGCCCTGGATGCCGGTGCCGCGCATCGCCTGCAGGAGCACGGTTTCCGCCTGGTCGTCACGGTGGTGGGCGAGCACCACGAAATCGGCGCCGGCGCGCGCGAACGCCGCATGGCGCGCCGCCCGCGCTGCCGCCTCGGTGCCGGAAGGATCGTCGCGGTCGATGCGGACACGCGCGACTTGCAGCGGCACGCCCAGGCTCTCCGCGAAACGCCCGCAGTGCCGCGCCCAGTCGTCCGCGTGCGCGGACAGTCCGTGGTGCACGTGCAGTGCGGCGAGCGCATAGCCCAGGCGTTCGCGATGCCGGGCGAGGAGATCCAGGAGCACGGTCGAATCGAGGCCGCCGGAATAGGCCGCGCAGACCGTGTGCCCGCGCCGCACATGCGCCGCCAGGCGCCCGGCCACGTGCGCGAGAAGGTCGTCCGGCAAGGCGTAGCGCTGGGCCATCGGCGGGCCGGCGCGGGCGCGCCCTACTCCGCGAGTTCCTTGAACTTGCCGAAGTTCACCAGGCGGTCCTGGCGACGCTCGAGGAGCTGCGTCATCGGCATGTCCTGCAGCAGGCGCAGGTGGTCGGCGATGGCCTTCTTGAGCGACTTGGCCGACTCGGCGGGATCGCGATGCGCGCCGCCGAGCGGCTCGTTCACGATCTTGTCGACGACGCCGAGCGCCTTCAGCCGGGGCGCGGTGATGGCCAGCGCCTCGGCGGCCTCGCTGGTGTTGTCCGCGCTCTTCCACAGGATGGCCGCGCAGCCCTCGGGAGAGATCACCGAATAGGTCGAGTACTGCATCATCAGCGTCGCGTCCCCCACGGCGATGGCGAGCGCGCCGCCCGAGCCGCCTTCGCCGACGATCGACACGACGATGGGCACGCGCAGTCCCGCCATCTCGTAGAGGTTGCGGCCGATGGCCTCCGACTGGTTGCGCTCCTCCGCG
>CAZOIB010000057.1:0-6104 GCA_964579785.1 uncultured Lysobacter sp.
TCGGCTCCGAGCGCCACGAGTCGCGCCGCATCGACAACCAGCTGCGCGGCCGCGCCGCGCGCCAGGGCGACCCGGGCTCCTCGCGCTTCTTCCTGTCGTTCGAGGATCCGCTGCTCAAGATCTTCGCCGGCGAGCGCCTGCAGGCGGTGATGCGCTCGCTGAAGATCCCCGAGGGCGAGGCGATCGAGGCGAAGATGGTCGCGCGCTCGATCGAGAACGCGCAGCGCAAGGTCGAGGCGCGCAACTTCGACATCCGCAAGCAGCTCCTCGAGTACGACGACGTCGCGAACGACCAGCGCAAGGTCATCTACGCGCAGAGGAACGAGCTGCTCGAGACGCAGGACATCACGCCCACGATCGCCGCCATCCGCTCCGACGTGCTCGGGTCGGTCGTGCGCGAGCACGTGCCGCCGGACAGCGTCGAGGAGCAGTGGGACCTGCCCGCCCTCGAGCGCCGCCTGGAAGCCGATTTCTTCCTGGCCGCGCCGGTCAAGGCGTGGGCGGAGCAGGACGATACGCTCGATTCGGAAAAGATCGCCGCCAAGGTGATCGAGCAGGCCAACGAGGGTTACGTGGCCAAGTTCGCCCCGGTCGAGAAGGACGTCGCCCACCAGTACGAGCGCGCGGTGATGCTGCAGTCGATCGACCAGCACTGGCGTGAGCACCTCGCCGCGCTCGACTACCTGCGCCAGGGCATCCACCTGCGCGGCTACGCGCAGAAGCAGCCCAAGCAGGAGTACAAGCGCGAGGCGTTCGAGCTCTTCGGGGCCATGCTCGACTCCATCAAGCGCGAGGTCACGATGCACCTGATGGCGGTGCAGATCCGCTCGCAGGAGCAGGTGGAGGAGGCCGAGCGCAAGGCCGAGGAGGCCGCGCAGGCGGTGAAGAACGTGCAGTACCACCACGCCGATTACGACGAGGCGCTCGCCGGCGCCGCGGCGGCCGGGGCGGAAGGAAACGCCCCGGAGGCCGAGCCCGCGCAGCCTTTCGTGCGCCCCGGCCAGAAGGTCGGCCGCAACGATTCCTGCCCCTGCGGTTCCGGCAAGAAGTACAAGAACTGCCACGGCAAGCTCGCCTGAGCGATAATTCCCGGCCTATGGCCGTGAACCTCGCTCCGCCGCGCGCGGAAGACCTCCGCCCCATCGCCGGCGTGCGCCTCGGCGTGGCCGAAGCCGGGATCCGCAAGAAGGACCGCAAGGACCTGCTCGTCGTCGCGATCGACGCGGACAGCCGTGTCGCCGGCGTCTTCACGCGCAACCGCTATTGCGCGGCACCGGTCACCGTCTGCCGCGACCATCTCGCGAACGATGGGCGCGTGCGTGCGAGCGTCGTCAACACGGGCCTCGCGAACGCCGGCACGGGCGAGACCGGGCTCGCCGACGCCCGCGCCACTTGCGCCGCCGTCGCCGGGGCACTCGGCGTCGAAGCGCGCTCGGTGCTGCCGTTCTCCACCGGCGTGATCATGGAGCACCTTCCCGTGGACCGCCTCGTCGCCGGCATACCGGCGGCCGTCGCGAACCTGCGTCCGGACGCCTGGGCCGACGCGGCCGCCGCCATCATGACCACGGACACGGTGCCCAAGGCAGTCTCGCGACAGGTGGTGATCGACGGCGTGACGATCGCCGTCACCGGCATCGCCAAGGGTGCCGGCATGATCCAGCCCAACATGGCGACGATGCTCGGTTTCATCGCCACCGATGCCGCGGTCGGACACGACACCCTGCAGGACATGGTGCGTTTCGTCGCGGACCGCTCGTTCAATGCCGTCACGGTGGACGGCGACACCTCGACCAACGACTCCTTCGTCGTCATCGCCACGGGTCACGCGGGCAATCCCCGCATCGTCGGCGAGGGCACCTCGGAGTTCACGCAGCTCGCGGAATGCGTACTCGAGGTGGCGCAGTTTCTTGCGCAGGCCATCGTGCGCGACGGCGAGGGCGCCACCAAGTTCATGACGATCGCGGTCGAGGAGGGCGCGACGCGCGAGGAGTGCCTGCGCGTGGGCAAGTCGGTCGCGCACTCGCCGCTGGTGAAGACGGCGTTCTTCGCTTCCGACCCGAACCTCGGGCGCATCCTGTGCGCCGTGGGCAATGCGGGCATCGCGGACTTGGATCCCGCCAGGGTCACGCTGCACCTGGGCGACGTGCTGGTGGCGGAGAAGGGCGGCCGCGCGCGGGCCTACACCGAGGACCAGGGCAAGGCGGTGATGGCCCCTGCCGAGATCACCGTGCGCGTGGGCCTGGGCCGCGGCGTGGAGAGCGCCACCATATGGACGTGCGACTTCTCGTACGACTACGTGAAGATCAACGCCGACTACCGCAGCTAGCGGCCATGACCGGCACCGTCACTCCGCAGCTCGAGGCCTACTACGCGAAGCGCGCGCGCGAGTACGAGCGCATCTACGAGAAGGCCGAGCGGCAGGAGGAGCTCGCCTGGCTGCGCGAGCGGCTGCCGCGGCTCTTCGCCGGCCGCCACGTGCTCGAGATCGCCTGCGGCACCGGCTACTGGACGCAGTACATCGCGAAAGCGGCGGCGAGCGTCACCGCCTGCGACATCAACGAGCCCGTGCTCGAGATCGCGCGCGAAAAGCCGTATCCGCGGGGGCGCGTTCGTTTCGTGAAGGCCGATGCCTTCGCGCCCGGGGGCGTCTGCCAGGGCTGCGACGCGGCCTTCGCGGGCTTCTGGTGGTCGCACGTGAAAAAGTCCGACCTCGCCCGCTGGCTCGCGGGGGTGGCCAGGGCGCTGCCGCCGGGCGCGCTCGTCGCCATGCTCGACAACCGCTACGTGGCGGGCAGCTCCACGCCCGTCTCGCGGCGCGACGCGGAAGGCAACACCTACCAGGTGCGTCCGCTGCTGTCGGGCGAGACGCACGAGGTGCTCAAGAACTTCCCGACGGCGGCCGAGCTGGCCGAGGCCGTGCGGCCCTTCGCGGCCGAAGCCCACCTCGAGGAAACGCACTACTACTGGCTGCTCGTCTTCCGGCTCGGGTAGTCGCGCAACGGGCCGACACGAGATGAGCGCTTCCCTCGACCGTTTCCTCGGCCGCGTCGACAGGCTGCTCGACCGCCTCGAGAGCCTGCTCCCGCCCGGTGCGCAGGCCGTCGACTGGACTGCCGGCACCGCCTTCCGCTGGAGGAAGCGCGGCGGGCGCGGCTTCCTCGACGCCGTGCGCCACCCGCACGCCATCGCCTTCGCGGACCTGCGCGACATCGACGGGCAGAAGAGCCGGCTGCGCGAGAACACGGCGCAGTTCGTCGCGGGACGGCCGGCCAACAACGTGCTCCTCACGGGCGCGCGCGGAACCGGCAAGAGTTCGCTCGTGAAGGCGGCCTTGAACGAGTACGCCAGGAAGGGCCTGCGCCTGATCGAGGTGGACAAGGCCGACCTGGTCGACCTCCCCGACATCGTCGACCTGGTGGCCGATCGCCGCGAGCGCTTCATCGTCTTCTGCGACGACCTGTCGTTCGAGGCATCGGACCCCGGCTACAAGTCGCTCAAGGTGGCGCTCGACGGCACCATTGCCGGCTCCGCCGACAACGTCCTCATCTATGCCACGTCGAACCGCCGCCACCTCATGCCCGAATTCATGGGCGAGAACCTCGAGGCGAAGCACCTGGGCGGCGAGATCCATCCGGGCGAGACCACGGAGGAGAAGATCTCGCTTTCGGAGCGCTTCGGGTTGTGGCTCTCGTTCTATCCGTTCGACCAGGACGAGTACCTCGACATCGCGGCGCATTGGGTCGCTTCCCTCGGCGGCAAGGCGGATGCGGGCATGAAACCCGCCGCGCTCCTGTGGGCGCTCGAACGCGGCTCGAGGAGCGGGCGCGTCGCCTGGCAGTTCGCCAGGGACTACGTGGGGCGCGGCGCACGCACGCGGGCGCGCAAGTGACCGCCATCACCGAGGTCGCCGCTGCCGTCATCGAGCGTCCCGACGGCACGTTCCTCCTCGCCTGCCGTCCCGAGGGCAAGCCCTATCCCGGCTACTGGGAGTTTCCGGGCGGCAAGATCGAGCCGGGCGAGGATCCGCGCCGCGCGCTCGATCGCGAGCTGCAGGAGGAGCTCGGCATCGCGGTGCGCGAGGCCACGCCCTGGATCACGCGCCTCTACGCCTACACGCATGCCACGGTGCGGCTGCATTTCTTCCGGGTCACCGCCTGGGACGGCGAACCGCAGCCGCTCGAGGACCAGGCCATCGCCTGGCAGCGCATCGAGGCTCCCGACGTGTCGCCGATGCTGCCCGCCAACGCGCCGGTCCTGGCCGCGCTCGCGTTGCCTACCGTGATGGTGGTCTCCAATGCCCTCGAATCCGGTTTCGACGCCTGGTCTCTCAAGCTTTCCGCGCAGGTGACCGGCGAGAGGCTCCTCGTGCAGATTCGCGAGAAAGGGCTGGAGCCGCAGCGCGTGCAGTTCCTGCTGTCGCGCGCGCTCATGCGCGCAACGCCCTTTGGCGCGACCGTCGTGGTGAACAGCGACTGTGGTGCCTGGCCCCAGGCCGATGGCGTGCACCTCACCTCGCAGGCCCTGCTGGCAGCGCGGGCGCGTCCCGAGGGACGCGTGGTCGGGGCCTCCTGTCACGACGCCCACGAGATCGCGCAGGCGGCCGGACTCGGGCTCGACTACGTGGTGGTCGGGCCGGTGAAGGCCACGCCCTCGCATGCCGGGGCCGCCCTCCTCGGGTGGGAGGGATTCGCGGACCTCATCAGGGAGTCCCCGCTTCCGGCCTACGCGATCGGCGGCCTCACGCGCGCGGACATCGCCGAGGCGAAGCGCCACGGCGCGCACGGCGTGGCGCTTCGCTCCGCCGCCTTCAGCGCCTGACCCTTTTTTCAGTAGATCTTGTAGGGCAGGAACTTGCCCGAGAGCACCACGTGCACGCGGTCGCCCTTGGGATCCGGCTCGCGCGTGATGTCCATCGAGAAGTCGATCGCGCTCATGATGCCGTCGCCGAATTCCTCGTGGATGAGTTCCTTGATCGTCTTGCCATAGACGCTGACGATCTCGTACCAGCGGTAGATCAGCGGGTCGGTCGGCACGGCGGTGGGCAGTGACCCCTTGTAGGGCACCGCCTGCAGGAGCTTCACCGCGGCTTCGGGCAGGCCGAAGATCTTCCCGACCTTCTCCGCCTGCGCCTTGGTGAGCGTCATCTGGCCGAGGCAGGCGGCCGTGACCCATTCCTTCGACGCGCCGACTTTCTTCGCCACATCGGCCCACTTGATGCCCTTCTGCACCTTCGCCGAGTAGATGAGGTCGGTCACGTCCTCGCGGGTCATGGGCTTCGCGGCGGCCGGCGCGGCGTTTTCCTTGGTCGAGCTCTTCATGTTTCCTCCGGGAGTTGGGACATTCATCTTACCTGCTTGAGCTGCACCGGGCGCGGCACCTGGGGCGGCTCATCGCCTTCGGCGAGACCGGGCATCACGACCTGAGGACCCGCCTCGTTGGCCGCATCCTCGCTGCGCCCTTCCTGCAGGAGTCGCGAGCGGTGCACGAGGAAATCGACGAGGTGGTTGCGGATGCGGTAGTAGTGCGGGTGGTGGTGCACGTCGTGGCGGGTGCGCGTGCGCGGCAGCGTGTTGACGACGATCTCGGCGATCCGCGCCTGCGGGCCGTTGGTCATCAGCATGATCTTGTCGGCGAGCAGGATCGCCTCGTCGACGTCGTGCGTGATCATGAAGACCGTCTGCTGCGTCTCGGCGCAGATCGCCGTGAGCTCCTCCTGGATGGCGCCGCGCGTCAGGGCGTCCAGCGCCCCGAACGGCTCGTCCAGCAGCAGCATCTTCGGCTGGATCGCGAAGGCGCGGGCGATCCCCACGCGCTGTTTCATGCCGCCGGACAGTTCGGAGGGCTTCTTGTCCTCGTTGCCGGTGAGGCGCACGAGATCGATGTACTTCTGTCCATGCGCCTCGCGCCTGGCGCGCGGCCAGTCCGGCCAGCGCGACTTCACCGCGAAGGCGATGTTCCTGCGGACGGTGAGCCAGGGCATCAGCGCGTGACCCTGGAAGACGACGCCGCGGTCGAGGCTGGGACCGGCGACCTCGCGGCCGTCCATGACCACTTCCCCGGCGCTCGCGAGGTCGAGCCCGGCGAGGATGTTGAGGATCGTCGTC
>CAZOIB010000058.1:0-22111 GCA_964579785.1 uncultured Lysobacter sp.
CGCGATCTTCCTGTTCCAGTTCGTGGGGATGGTGATCCGCAACGGCGAGCTGGGCGGGCTGTGGCCCCTCGGCATGGTGCTGTTCGCGGTGCTCGCCATCCCCGGCATGCTGTTCGCGCGGCTGGCGGCGTGGCTGCGCGCAAGGCTCGGGCCCAAGGCCGGCTGACGGCCTCCGCCCCACGGGGACGGGGCGTGTGCCCCGATCCGGCTATAGGCCGTAACCGCTCTCCGCGAGGATCGCCTGCGGATCGCGCAGCTCGAGCAGGGTGCGCATCGCCGCGCGCTTGTCCCGTGCCTTCGCGTGGTAGGCCTCGCAGATGCGCTTGCCGATCCAGTAACCCATGTCCGCGGGTCGCCCCGGCGCCGACATTTTCTGCCGGTACAGCCATTCGGTTTTCGTCCTGCCGGCATCGACATCGGCCTTGAACTCTCGCCACAGGGCAGCCTCGTTCGCGAGCCCGTAGGCCGAGCGCCTGGCGCCGGCCCGTGCAGTGCCGTCCAGCGCCATCTCCATCACGAAGTCGGCAAACCCCTCGATGAGGGACTGGCGCAGCAGGTCGGTTTCGCTCTCCCGGGCTCCGGCGCGCGCCTGGTGGACATGGGTCATCTCGTGGGCGATGAAGTCGCGCAGGACCTGCGCAACGGCTTCCGTATCGCCGGCTTGCGCGCAGAGCACCTCGAGGCCCAGCACGAGCCCGCGCGCATCCGCGGTGCCGCCTGAATTGCCCGCGCCGAACACGACGTAGGCCGCGGCGGCGTGACGCTCGCCCAGCAGCGTGCCGACCCTCGCGATCAGTGCCGAGGCCTCCTCCTGCATGCCACGCGCGACCGGCAGGCACAGGTCCACCGCGCGCCGGTACGCCCGGGGATCCCTCGCCACCGCCCGCGCGAGGTTCTCGGCACTCTCGATGCGTTGCGGGGTGAAGATCGTCACCCCTTCGCTCGCCCCATCCAGGTAGCCCGTCTGCAGTACCGCCTTTGTTGGCATACTGGCGCCGGCAAGCAAGGCGGCGAATCGTTCCGCGTCCTCGAGCACCAGTGCGGGCTTGCCACCGGCTGGCGGCAGGGTCGAACACGCGGCCAGCAGGATCCCGGCGACGATTGCAGGCAGGAGAAGGTTCATGAAACCGATGCTAGCAAGTTTCCATGCGCGGTTGCCGCGCGGGCCCTGGAAGCGCCTCATCGAGGGCGAGCTGCGCAGGCACGGCATCGTTTTCGAGATACTCTGACGGCCCCGCCGAGCGAGATTCGCCCCATGACCGAGAAACGCTGCCCCTGGTGCCTGGGTTCCCCGGAGTACATCGCCTATCACGACAACGAGTGGGGCCGCCCGGTCCACGACGATTGCGTGCTCTTCGAGTTCCTCATACTCGAAGGGGCGCAGGCCGGGCTCTCGTGGTCGACCATCCTGAGGAAACGCGAGAATTATCGGCGCCTGTTCGCGGAATTCGATCCGGCGAAGGTGGCGCGCTTCACCCCGGCACGCGTGGAAAAGCTCCTGCTCGACCCCGGCATCGTGAGGAATCGCCTGAAGGTCGAGGGGACGGTAAAGAACGCGAAGGCGTTCCTGGCGGTGCAGAAGGAGTTCGGCAGCTTCGACGCGTACGTCTGGCGCTTCGTCGGCGGCAAGCCGCTCGCCGGACGGCGCCGGTCCATGAGGGACGTTCCCGCCAGCACGCCGGAGTCCGACGCGCTTTCGAAGGACCTGAAGAGGCGCGGATTCACCTTCGTCGGCTCGACGATCATGTACGCCTTCATGCAGGCCGTCGGCATGGTCAATGACCACCTCGCTTCCTGCCCCTGCCGATGATGAACCCGGTTCGCGAACCCGGTTCATGAACCGGGTTCATCAATGAACTCCGACCTTCGCGCCATTTCCTCCGGCACGCTCGCGCACTACGACGGGCGCGCCGAGGACTTTCGCGACGGCACGCGCGACCACGACGTCACGCAGAACATCGCGGCGCTGCTGCGGCACATCACGGCGGATCCCCCGTTCGCCATCCTCGACTTCGGCTGCGGGCCGGGACGCGACCTGAAGGCGTTTACCGCGCTGGGGCATGTCGCGGTCGGACTCGACGGCGCGGCGCGCTTCGTGGAAATGGCCCGCGCGGACACGGGCTGCGAGGTATGGCAGCAGGACTTCCTGGCGCTGGATCTGCCGGCTGCGCGCTTCGACGGCATCTTCGCCAACGCTTCGCTTTTCCACGTGCCGCGTGCCGAGGTGCCCCGCGTCCTGCGCGAACTGCACGCCACCCTCAGGCCCGGTGGCGTCCTCTTCTGCTCCAACCCGCGCGGGGCCAACGAGGAAGGCTGGAACCGCGGCCGTTATGGCGCCTATCACGACCTGGAAAATTGGCGCGCGCTGGTGAGCGATGCGGGCTTCGTCGAACTCGAGCACTACTACCGCCCGCCCGGCCTGCCTCTCGAGCAGCAGCCCTGGCTCGCCACCGTCTGGCGCCGCCCTTAGGGCTCCGGTACCAGGTACATGTACCAGGTACATGTACCTGGTACCGCCCTTTCAGGGTCTTGCCTTGGAGCCGACGGTCAGGGCCGTGGCGATGGCGAGCGTCTGCAGCACGGCTACGCCCCAGAGGACATGCGAGTAGCGCCCCGCGTCCATGAGCGGGCCGAAGAGCACGGGCGCGCAGGCAAGTCCCACGTCGATGCCGGAATAGACGAAGCCGTAGACGCGCCCGAACGCGGATTGGCCGAAGGTGCTGGTGGCGGCGCGGCGCACGAGCATGTCGCGCGACGGCCCGGAGAAGCCCGCCGCGAAGCCCATGATGCCCATGAGCACCACGATCCCCCAGGCCGCCACGGGCCCGGTCGCGAGCGCGATGGCGCACAACGCCGCCACCGTCAGGGCGAAGGCCACGTTGCGCTCCTGCGTGCCGCCCTGCGAGGCGAAGAATCCCCCCGTCCCCGTGCCCGCCGCGGAGCCGAGCAGGTAGGCGGTGAGCCCCGAAGTGGCCAGCGCGAGCGACAGCCCGTAGCTGCGCTCGAAGATCGGCGCGGCGAAGTTCTGCAGGATGCCGAAGGCCATCACGGTGAAGAAGAAGAACACCCAGCACATCCACACCACGGGCGAGCCCAGGAACGCGAAGGTCCCGCCGTTCTCTTTCTTGCCGTCCACCACGGCCAGTTGCGCATCGTCGAGCAGCGACCGGTTCAGGAGCAGGAAGGCCCCCGCCAGCACGCCGACGATGCAGGCGGCCACCCCCGAGGCGCGCCAGCCCCACTCGGTCGCCACGGCGATCATGAGCACCGGAGAGGCCGCCCAGCCGAGGCTCCCCGACAAGCCGTGCACGGAGAACGCGTGCCCCAGCCGCGGCGTCGACACGCGCCGGTTGAGCAGCGTGAAGTCCGCCGGGTGGAAGACGCTGTTGCCCAGGCCCGCGACCATGGCCGCGGCGAGCAGCATCGGGAAATTCTGCGCCCCGGCCAGCACCAGTCCCGAAGCCGACAGCAACGCGATGCCGCCGATCAGCACGCGCAGCGCGCCGAAGCGGTCCACCACGAAACCCGCCATGGCCTGCCCGGTGCTCGAGACGACGAAGAACACCGTCATCGCCAGGCCCACCTGCGTGAAGGAGAGGCTGAACTCCGCCATCAGCCACGGGAACAGCGGCGGAATCATGAAATGGAAGAAGTGCGAGGTGCCGTGCGCGAACCCCACGAGCGAGATCACCTTCGCGTCCTGGCGAAGGCTGTTGGCGGGCGTGACGGCGGCAGACATGGGAGGGGACGCTACCCTTCGGCGGGAAGTGGGCATTCTAATGGAGCATCGCGCGCAGGGTAGCGTCCCCTCCCGTTGATACCAGTCAAAAGCCTTAATTCCCGCGAGGTTAGGGTGGAGGAGAACCCTGCACGGGGTACCGGCCATGGACACGCGGGAAAAGCCAACGCCCGAAGCAATCGAGGCATGCATCGCGCGGGTCATTGCGGCCGAACGCGAGGCGCAGGCATCGATCGAGTCGGCGCAGGGCCGGGCCGCAGCCGCAGTCGCCCGGGCGCGGTCCAACGCACGAGCCATCGCGGAGCGGGCCGAGGCGCGTCTTGCCGCTGCCCGGCAGTCCGTCGAGGCGCGCATCGCGCGGCACCAGGCCGAAGCCGATGCGCGCGTGCGTGCCCTCGAGAAATCGCTGGCGCCCGCGGAGGCCGACGAGAGCCGCCTCGACGCGGCGCTGGACCAGGTGGCGGCTTCGCTCACCGTGGGACGCAGGCCGTGATCGACGCCGGCAGCCTCGAATACGCGCTCGCCCGCATGCAGTCGCGGCTGTCGCGCCGGCCTTCGGAAGGCACCTGGGCCGCGATCGAGGAAGCGCGCACGCTGGCACCCATCCACGACGCGGCACGCGGCACCTCGCTCGAGCGACTGCTCGCGTTACTCCCGCCGCAATCCGACCTGCCCGATGTCGATCGCGCCGCGCGCACCGCGTGGTCGCGCACCGTCGTCGAGGCGACGGCGTGGATGCCCGCCGAGTGGCGGGCGGCATTGCGCTGGTGCGACTCCGCGACCGCGCCCGGATCCAATCCGACGCTGCTGCCCTCGCTCGCGCATCCCGGCTGGCGCAAGCGCTGGCCGGCAGGCAGCGACGAACCTGGCCTGGAAGAACTCGCACAACTGTTCGCCGGTCACCTGGCGCGCTTCCGCATCGCGCCTCCGCACGAGGCCGGCGCACTGCGCCGCGGCTTCGAGGCGCGACTTCTCGCGCAGATGCGCCGCCACCCGCTGCAGGCCGCCGCGGCCTTCGCCTGGCTGGCGCTCGCCGCGCTCGACCTCGAGCGCCTGCGCGGCGAGATCGAGCGCCGCATCGCCTTCCCCGCCGCGAGGATCGCCGCATGATCCGCCCGCGTCCCGCCCGCTGGTTCGAGGCGCTCGTCGCCAAGGACGACACCTCCCTGCTGCTGGAAGCGCTCGCGGCCACCGGCGCCGTGGAACTCGAAGCGCGCGCGGGTGCCACGCTGCCCGAGGCCTTCGCCACCGCCGGCCCGGCGCTGGCCCGCTTCGCGGACTTCCGCACCCGCTATGCCGCGTGGTGGCCCACGCAAGGTCTCGTCGCCTCGCGCTTTCCCGAACATCCCGCGAAGACGCTCGCGCGCGGCCTCGAGCGGCTCGACGCCTGGGCGCACGAGGCGGAGCCCACCATCCGGCTGCTGGAACGCAACACCGAAGAGCGCGACGAGGCCAATCGCTGGCACGACATCCTCACGGTGCTCAAGGATTCGCAGGTCGACCTGGGCGCGCTGGCCCAGGCCGGACCGCTCGCGCAGGCGCGGCTCCTCGCCTTCGCGCCCGGCCCCGAGCCGCCGCTGCCCGCTTCGCTCCTGGTGCGCGAGATCGCCACGGGCGAGCGCCGTTACGCGATCGTGGTAGGCAGCGCCGTCGATGTCGAGACGGCCGCGCGCGAGACCGTCGCCGCCAAGGGCCGCTGCCACCCGATCGCCGAATGGCTCACCGGCAACCGCGCGGCCAACCTCGCCGCCGCCCACGAGCGTCTCGCCCGCATCGCGAAGGACCGCGCCCAACTCGACCGCGAACTGGGGCGCCTGAACGAGCGCCACGGCCTGCGCCAGGCGCTCGGCGACCTCATGCGCCTGCAATGGGTGATCGAGCACGTGCAGGCCCTCGAGTCCGGGGAGCGCTTCGCCTGGGTCACCGGGTGGACGAGCGACCGCGAGGGAACGAGCCTCGCCGATGCCGTGGATCGCTCGGGAGCGCGCGCGCTCCTGCACTTCGCCAAGCCGCCGCCGCTGTCGAAGGCGCCTCTGCTCTTCGTCAACCCGCGCTGGGCGCGGCCTTTCGAGCTCTTCCCGCGCGCGCTCGGCGTGCCCGGTGCGACCGAGGCCGACCCCACGGTGGTGCTCGCCGTGGCGGTGCCGCTGATCTTCGGCTACATGTTCGGCGACGTGGGCCAGGGGCTCCTGATCGCCGCGCTCGGGCTGTGGCTGCGCAAGCGCTCGCCGGTCGCCAGGATCTTCGTGGCCGGTGGCCTCTCGGCGGCATTCTTCGGCTGGGTGTTCGGCAGCGTGTTCAGCATCCACCGCGCCATCCCGGCTCTCTGGACCGATCCGCTCGATGCGCCGATCGCGGTGCTCTCGGTGCCCATCGTCGCGGGCGCGATCCTGCTCGCCGCCGGACTCGTGCTGCATGCGCTCGGCTCCTTCTGGCGCGGCGAGTGGGCACGTCTCCTCGGCGAAGACCTGGGTCTCCTCGCCCTCTACGCGGGCATCCTCGGCCTCTTCGGGAGCGCGGATTTCCAGTGGCTGGCGCTCGCCGGCGGAGCTGCCTTCGTGATCGGCCACGCCGTGCAAGCGGGCCGCCTGCCGGCACTGGGATCGGGGCTGGGCGAGCTGGTCGAGCGCACCCTGCAGCTCCTCATCAACACCCTGTCGTTCGCGCGCGTGGGCGCCTTCGCGCTCGCGCATGCGGGCCTGTCCAGCGCCGTTTCCGCGCTCCTGAACGAGGCCGACAACGTCATCGTCAAGGGCATCATCCTGGTGCTGGGCAACGCCCTCATCATCGTCCTCGAGGCGATGGTGGTGTCGATCCAGACCACGCGCCTGGTGCTCTTCGAGTTCTTCGCGCGCTTCCTCACCGGAGCGGGACGCCCGTTCCACCCCCTTGCACCACCTCCCACCCTCATCGACGGAGATTCGAGATGAAAACCCCCTTCACGCTCCTGGCCGCGCTGGCGTTCGTCCTCCTCGTGGCGGCAGCCGTCGTCACCGGGTCGCTCATCGCCGCCTCTCCCGCCCTGGCGGCCACGGCACCGGGTGCGACTCTCGATCCGCAGACGCTCGCGTGGGGACTGGCCGCGGCCGCGGCGGCCACCGCGCTCTCCTCGCTCGCCGCCGGCTACGCCGTGGCCAAGGTGGGAACCGCCGCCGTGGGCGCGCTCGCGGAGAAGCCCGAGCTCATGGCGCGCCTCCTCATCTTCGTGGGCCTCGCCGAGGGCATCGCGATCTACGGGTTGATCGTCTCCATCCTCATCCTCAACCGGCTGGGCTGATGGGCGCCCTGGTCTTCATCGGCGACGAAGTGGCCGCGGCGGGCTGGCAGCTCGCGGGCGTGGATGCGCGCGCGTGCGCGCCCGGATCGGAGGCAACGGTGCTCGCCGGCGCGACTGCGGAGGCCGAACTGGTGCTCCTCTCGGCCGAGGCCGCCGCGCGCATTCCCGAGCCGCAACTGCGCGCGGCACTGCGCCGCCTGCACCCCGTCACCGCGGTCGTGCCCGACCTGCGCGAGAAGCTGCCCTACCCCGACGTCGCGGCGCGCATGAAGCGCCAGCTCGGGATCGAGAGCTGAGACCTTGGATCCGCGCCTCGCCACCGATGCGCTGCTCACCGTGATCGAGGAAGACCGCGCGCGCCAGTGCGATGCCATCGAGGCGGAGGCGCGGCGCGTGGCGGCGCAACTGCAGGGAGAGGCGCGTTCGGCCGCACGCCTGCGCGTGCGCGAGGCGCTCGCGATCGAGCGCCGACGGCTGCGCGACGGGCTGGCCGCCATCGACGCCGCACTCGCGACGGAAGTGCGCCTGCACGACCAGCGCGGCTTCCGGGCGCTCCTCGACAAGACCTGGGAGAGATTGCCCGAGGTGCTCGCGGTGCGCTGGGCCGACCCGGGCGAGCGCACGCAATGGGTGCACCACATCGTCGATGCGGCGCGCGCGGTGCTGCCCGTGGGGGCGTGGACACTCACGCACGGGCCGGGCTGGCCGCCCGCGGAACGCGAAGCGCTCGCGGAGACGCTGGAGCGGCAGGGCATCCAGGCCACGTTCGTCGAGCAGGTCGCCTTCGGTCCGGGACTCGAGGTGCGCAGCCACGGCAACCGCGTCGACGGCACGGCTGCCGGGCTCACGGCGGATGCGGGGGAGGTCGGCGCGCGCCTGCTCGAATACCTCGCCGCCGGGACCGCGCGTGTGCGACGCGAGGCGGAACTGGCCGCCGACGAAAAAGGAACACCCGCGTGAGCATGGCCGCCATCCGCTGGATCTCCGGCCCGGTGCTGCGCGCCACCGTGCGGGGCCCGTTCTTCCTGCGCGAATGCGTGCGCGTCGGCCCGCAGGCGCTGCTGGGCGAAGTCGTGCGCATCGATGGCAGCGAGATCACGGTCCAGGTGTACGAGGACACGACGGGCCTGCGCCCCGGCACCCTCCTCGAAGGCGAGCGCCAGCCGCTGGCGGTGCGCGTGGGTCCCGCCCTGCTGGGCAAGATGTTCGACGGCCTGCTGCGGCCTCTCACCGGGATCGACTCGCGCATGAAGGCCGGCTCCCGTCCGGCGCCGCCGGTGCGGCTCGCCTTCCGCCCGGCACGCTCGGTCGGCGAGGCGATACGCGGTGGCGAAAGCCTGGGGGACGTGACGCCTGCGGAGGGCCGCACGCTGGCCTGCCTCGTGCCTCCGGACGTCGCGGGCGAACTCGTTGCGATACACCAGGCCGGCGAGTACGACGATGTGGTAGCCGTCGCCACGATCCGCACGCCCGATGGCCGCGAGATCGGCGTGGCGATGTCGCACCTGTGGCCGGTGCGCGTGCCGCGTCCCGTGGCGCGCCGGCTGCCCACGAAGGAGCCGTTGGTCACCGGCCAGCGCGTCCTGGATGCGCTCTTCCCCGTGGCGCTGGGCGGCAAGGCGGCCATCCCCGGCGGATTCGGCACCGGCAAGACCGTGCTGCTGGAAGCGCTGGCCAAGGGCTGTGCGGCCGACGTGATCGTCTACCTCGGCTGCGGCGAGCGCGGCAACGAGATGGCCGGCGTGCTCGAGGAACTGCCGCAGTTGATCGACCCGCGCACCAACCGCAAGCTGATGGAGCGCACGGTCATCATCGCCAACACCTCCAACATGCCGGTGGCCGCGCGCGAGGCCTCGATCTATTCGGCGATCACCGTGGCCGAATACTTCCGCGACCAGGGGCTGCACGTGGCCCTCATGGCCGACTCGACGAGCCGCTGGGCGGAGGCGCTGCGCGAGGTGTCGGGGCGCTTCGGCGAGCTGCCCGGCGAGGGCGGCTACCCGGCCTATCTCTCCTCGCGCCTCGCCGAGTTCTACGAGCGCGCGGCACTGGTGGAGACGCTCGCGGGCAGCCGCGGCTCGGTGACGGTGATGGGCGCCATCAGCCCGCCCTCGGGCGACTTCTCGGAACCGGTCACCAGCCACACCAAGCGCTACGTGCGCGCCTTCTGGGCACTGGATGTCAAGCGCGCGCAGGCGCGCTTCTACCCGGCCGTGCATCCCCTGCAGTCCTACTCCGAGGACGCCGCCGAATTTGCACCGTGGTGGAACGAGAACGGCAACACGCAGTGGCTGGAGCTGCGCCGGCGCTTCCTCACCCTGCTGGACGAACAGTCGCGCCTGGAGCGCATGGCCAAGATCATCGGCAAGGACGCCCTGCCCGCGCGCCAGCAGCTGACGCTCGCCTGCGCCGACCTCGTGAACGAGGCCTTCCTGCGCCAGAATGCCTTCGCCCCCAAGGACCGCGTCGCCGGCCCGGCGAAGCAGGCGGCCATGATGCGGCTCACCGGCCGCTACATCGAGCTCGCCACCCAGGCGGTGGCGGCCGGCGTGGCTCCCGACCGGCTCGCGCGCCTCGCCTGCCTGCGCCCGCTCACGCGCATGGGAGAAGAGATCGGCGACGACGAGCCGGAGAAATTCGCGGCCGTGGCCGCCGCGCTCGAAAGCGACTTCCACGACCTCATCCCCGCCCCGGAGAACCGCGATGAAGCCGCGGCTGCTGGCTGAAGGCTGCGCCACGCGGCTGGACGGGCCGCTGCTGTTCCTCAAGCGCACGGTCGACGTGGGCCTGAACGAGGCCGTCGAGGTGCGCGGCGCCGACGGGCGCACGCGCCTGGGGCGCGTGACCGCGGCGGATCTCGAGACCCTCACCATCGAGGTGCTCGAGTCCACCTCGGGACTGGCGCTCGACGAGGTGGTGGTGCGCTTCGTGGGCGAGCCGCTCGAGTTCGCCCTCGGCCCGGGCATCCTCGGCCGCGTCTTCGACGGCGTGGGTCGCGTGATCGACGGCGGACCGCCCATCCCGGCGCGCGAGACCTACCCCATCGACGGGCTGCCCTGGAACCCGGTCGCACGCGCCGTGCCGCGCGACTTCATCGAGACCGGCGTCACGGCGATCGACCTGATGAACAGCCTCGTGCGCGGGCAGAAGCTCCCCATCTTCTCCGGCGGCGGGCTGCCGCACGACCGGATGGCCGCCGACATCGCCACCAATGCGCGCCTGCCGCGCGGCGCCACCGGCGACTTCGCCATCGTCTTCGCCGGCATGGGCCTGCCGCACGACAGCGCCGACTTCTTCCGCCGCCGCCTCGAGCAGGGCGGCGCGCTCGAGCGCACCGCGCTCTTCCTGAACCTCGCGTCGGACTCCTCCACGCAGCGGCTCCTCACGCCGCGCTACGCCCTTACCGCCGCGGAGTACCTCGCCTTCGTCGAGGGCAAGCACGTGCTGGCGATCCTCACCGACATGACCAACTACTGCGAGGCGCTGCGCGAGGTGTCCTCCTCCAAGGGCGAGATCCCCAGCCGCAAGGGCTTCCCCGGCTATCTCTACTCCGACCTCGCCACGCTCTACGAGCGGGCCGGCTGCGTGCACGGCGCCAGGGGGACGCTCACGCAGCTCTCCATCCTCACCATGCCATCCGACGACATCACGCACCCGATCCCGGACCTCACCGGCTACATCACCGAGGGCCAGATCGTGCTCTCGCGCGACCTCGACCGGCGCGGCATCAACCCGCCGGTGAACGTGCTGCCGAGCCTGTCGCGGCTGATGAAGGACGGCACCGGGGAGAAGTACACGCACCGCGACCATCCTGCGCTCGCCTCGCAGCTCTATTCGGCCTATGCGCGCGCCGTGCAGACGCGGGTGCTGGCCGCCGTCGTCGGCGAGGACGGCCTGGCGGAGGCCGACCGGCGCTATCTCGCCTTCGGCGAAGGCTTCGAACGCCGTCTCGTGCACCAGGCCGGAGCGCGCTCGCTGGCCGAAAGCATGGAGGCCGGATGGGCGCTGCTGCGCGGCCTGCCGATCGCGGAGCTCACGCGCCTCTCCGACGCGCAGATCGCGCGCCACCTCGGTGGCAACCCCGCATGAGCGAAATCGCCCCCAGCCGCAGCGCGATCCTGGAGTTGCGCGACGAGCGCCAGGCCATGGTCGAGGGGCACGCGTTCCTCGACGAGAAGTGCCTTGCCATCGCCGCCGAGATCGTGCGCGAACTCGCCCGCTACGCCGACCTGGAGAGGGAGTTCCTCGCGGCTTCGCAAGCCGCGGCGCGCGCGTTGCAGGCCGCCATTGCCCGGCATGGCCTGGCCGAACTGGGCCTGCACCCTGCCCCGGCGATTGCGGCGCCCGCCGTGCGCCGCGAGTCGCGCTCGGTCATGGGGGTGAAACTGCTCGCAGCCAGCCTTGCACACCTGCCGCGGGAACCGGAAGTGCCGGACTGGGGATCGCCCGAGGCGCGTGCCTGCCACACGGCGTTCGTCACCCTGCTCACGCTTGCGCCGCGCATCGGCTCCTCGACGGGAAACCTTGAGCGGCTCTCCGAGGAATACCGCCGCTCCATTCGCCGCGCCCGCGCACTGGACGACGTGCTCATCCCCGAAGCAGCCCGGGACCTCTCCGCCATGGAAACCGCGCTGGAGGACCTGGAACGCGAGGACGCGATCGCGATGCGCCTGGGCGCCCGCGCCGGCAGGTGAGCGTCTGTTGACCGAAGTCAATTGCCGCGCAGCCACGCCCGCTAAGGTGGAGTCACCCGCGCGCCGCGCGTAACGACTTCCCCGCCGTTCCCCCAGGTACGGCGTTTTTCACCGGCAGTGCCATCAAGGGCTCCTGCCGGTTTTCTTTTTTTGTCAGTCCCGCTTGCGGAAGCCGACGAACCAGCCGCCCGCAGCAAGGAGCAGCGCCAGCAGCAGGCTGGCCAGCGGCCCGAAGACCGGGATGGGAACTGCCCCACCTCCACCGCCACCTCCGCCCGAGGACGGCACGTAGAAGTAGTAGCAGCGGATCGTCTCGCCGTCAGGCAGCGTGACCGTGGCGGTCGGCCCCGTGATGGTCCAGTGCTGCTCGCCACTGGAGGACGCGCACTGCAGGTAGGAGAAAGTCCAGCCTGGTGGTGCAGGCAGCGCCGTGAGGGTGTACACCTGCGGCAGGAGGCCACTCTGGGATCGCGTGCCGAAACTCACTTCCTGGTTGAAGGGCGCGGTTTCGATGTTGAGGGTGATCGTTTCCTTCGCCGGGCTGGACGTGACCGTGAAGCCGAAGGTGGCCTGGCCCTCGACGCTCACGGCGCCGAGCAGCAGCGTGGCCGTGGTCACGTTGAGGTAGCTGCAGCTGACGGTCTCGCCCGGCGCCACGCGCACCGAGGCCGTGCGGCTGGCGACATCGGTCGTCGTGTTTCCGGTGGGATCGGTGCAGGTGATCGACAGCAGCGCGAACGGGCTCGGCGGAGCGAGTTCGCTGACCGCGTACTCACCCGTGGCCACGTTCTCGAACATGCGCTTGGCCGAACCCGCCGCGACCGTGGGCGAGAGCACGAACTGCCCCGCAGCAACGAGCGACGGCGGGACGGTGAAGCCGAAGTCCCCGGTCGATTCGCCGCGGATCGACTTCACGATCTCGATGCGGCCGAGCTTCTCGTTGGTGTAGACGCAATTCACCCGGTCGCTCGATGCGATCTGGATCGTGGCGGTCGCGGTGGCGAGGTTGACCGTGCTGTTCCCGCTGCACGTGAGGCCGGTGAGCCGCCAGCCGTCGGGAACGATCTCGCGCACGACGTGCGTGCCGGCGACGACCTCGATCAGGTGCACCGATTCGATGCGCTTGCGCGTGTCGATCTGGAAGTCCTCCGCGCCCGTGAAGGCGAAGACGCCCTCGCCCCCCACCGTCTCCTTGCGCACCGCGATCACGCCGCCGCGCGCGATGTTGTTGAACGTGCAGGCGACGGCCTCGCCGGCCGCGATGCGGATGTTGGCGGTGGTGTCGCCGGGCTCGAAGGCGGACGTGTCGGTTCCGGCCGCGCCGCTGTAGGTGACGACGCCGCCCGAGCAGGAGATTGCGGCGAGCCTCCAGCCGGAGGGAATCACCTCGGTGACGGTGTAGACGCCGGGCAGGCTCGCGATGGAGCGCGTCTCGCCGGCCGCGTAGTCGCCGGCGAGCCCCGCCGGACCGGTGAAGGTGAAGCGGTCGCTGGCCGCCGCCCCGGCCGCCGACTTGGTGATCGAGATCGTGCCTTCGCGCGCATGGCGGTAGGTGCAGGTGACGTCGTCACCGGCGGCCAGCTCGACCTTCGCCTGCCCTGCGGCGACGTTCACCGTCGTGGCGCCATTCGCGCACGGGATGGCCGTGAGACGCCAGCCGGCGGGCGTGGCGACGGTGAACTGGTAGGCGCCAGCCGTCAGGCCTTCGAACGCGCGCCGGTCCGCCTGCGTCGGCGTGCCGTCGTTGGTGAGCGAGAACGACGCCGGCACGCCCGTTCCCTGGGCCGTGTACGCGAATGCCTGGGCCGAATCCGGCGTGGCGTCCTCGATGATGGTGATGCGCCCGGCCTTGGTGTTGTCGAAGGTGCAGGAGACGCTGTCGACCGTGGCCCCGGTCTGCCCGAGGGCGATCGTGGCTCCGCTGGCCACCGGCGTGATCGTCGTGCTCGTGCCCGACTGCACCGAGCACTGCACCTTGGCCGGGCTGAGCCAGCCGGCAGGAATGGTCTCGGTGATGGTGTAGGTGCCGACAGCCAGCCCGGTGAGGGCGCGCGTGCCGCCGCTCGCGGTGGTGGCGATGGTGAAGGCCGCCGGATTGGTGGCCGATCCGGCCGCGCCGCCCGAGTTGGCGAAGGCGAAGCTGTCATCGCCGCCCGCCGCCACCTTGTTCACGGTGATGGAGCCTGGCGTGATCTGCACGTTGCCGAAAACGCAGGTGAGGCTCTCTCCCGGCTGCAGGTTCGGGGTCACGGAGCGCGTGGCGATATCCACCGCGCTGCGATGGGCCGGATCCGAGGCCGCCCGGTCGTTGCAAAGGATCAGGGGCGTGGACCACCCGGCCGCCGCGGCCTGCACCACCGAGTAGGCCTGCCCGGGCACGAGGTTGGCGAAGACGCGCGTATTGCCGGTGCCCGATCCATCGTCGACGAGGGAGAAGTTCGCCAGCCCCGATCCCGTGGCCGTGTAGGCGAAGGCCTGCGGCGCCTTCGGCGACGAGAGCTCGCGCACGGTGAGCTGCGCGAGCCGGGTGTTGGCGAAGGTGCAGATGATGCGTTGGCCTGCCGCGGGCGTCACCTGCACGCCGCTCGCCTGGCCCGTGCCGACCGCCGCGCCGGTGGCCGCATCGCGGCAACTGGCCGAGGTGAGCACCCAGCCTGCCGGAGCCGCCTCCGTGATCGTCACCGCCGCGCCTGCTGCGATGGAGGCGAACGTCGTGGTGTCACGCCCGGACCCGGAAGTCGTCGCGATGGAGAACGACTTCGTCCCGGCGAAGGGGAATGTCGCGTCGCCGCCCGTGGCGACCTTTTCCACCTCGATGCTCGCGGCCGCGGTGTTGGTGAACGTGCAGGTGACGGTTTCTCCCGCCGCGAGATTGACCGCGGCCGTCGTGCCGGAACCCGCGCTGTTGCCGGTCGGGTCGGTACAGTTGATCGCCGTCAGCTTCCAGCCCGCGGGAACCTGTTCGGTCACCGTATAGGTTCCCGCCGCCACTTCGGTGAACGACCGGACGGGCGAAGTCCCGCCGGAGGTGGCGAGCGAGAAGTTCTGGCCGCCCGGAACGCTGCTCACGAAGGGGAAAGTCCCGTTGCCGCCGACCGTGGACTTGACGATGTTGATCGTGCCGGGCGGCGGCGTGTTCTTCGTGTTGGTGAAGGTGCACGAAACCGTCTCGCCGGCGCCGAACCCGATGTTGGCCGCCGTGTCGCCGGGCTCGAAGGCGGGCGTGCCGCCCGGCGCGCCGGTGTAGGACCACTGCCCACCCGTGCAGGCGATGCCGGTGAGGGTCCAGCCATCGGGGACAAGTTCGGTCACGACGTAGTTGCCGGACTCGAGCTGGACCGTGCGCGACTCGCCGGCCGCGTAGTCGCCCGCGATCCCCGCCGGTCCGGTGAAGGTGAACCGGTCGCCGGCAGCAGCCCCGGCCGCGGACTTGGTGATCGTGAGCGTGCCTTCGCGCACGTGGCGGAAGGTGCAGGTCACGTCGTCGCCCGGGGCGAGCGTGACCGTCGCCTGTCCCGATGGCACGTTCACCTTCGTGGCCCCGTTGACGCAGCCGATCGATTTCAGGCGCCAGCCGGAAGGCGCGGTGGAAGTGAACTGGTAGATCCCCGCCGCCAGCGTATCGAAGGCGCGGCGGTCGGCCTGCGCGGGCGTTCCGTCGTTGGTGAGCGAGAACGTCGCCGGCACGCCGGTTCCCTGGGCCGCGTAGGCGAACGCCTGGGTCGAGTCGGGTGTGGCGTCCTCGACGATGGTGATGCGTCCGGCCTTCGTGTTGTCGAAGGTGCACGAGACGCTGTCGACCGCGGATCCCGTCTGTCCGAGCGCGACGGCGATGCCATTGGCCACGGGGGTGAAGGTCGAGCTCGTTCCGGACTGCAGCGAGCACTGCACCGTGGGCGGGCCGATCCAGCCGGAGGGCACCGTCTCGGTGATCGTGTAGGTGCCGGCGGCCAGCCCGGTCAGCGCACGCGTTCCGCCGCCCGAGGTCGTGGTGATGGTGAAGCTCGCCGGGTTCGTGGACGAGCCGGCGGTCCCTCCCGAATTGGCGAACGCGAAGGCGCCGTCCCCGCCCGCCGTCGCCTTGGCGATGCTGATCGAGCCTGCGGTGGCCTGCGTGTTGTAGTAGGTGCAGGTGAGCGACTCGCCGGCCTGGAGGTTGGGGACGATCGTGCGGCTGGCCAGGTCGATCGACGTGCGCTGGCCTGCGTCGGCGCTGCGGCGGTCGGAACACTGGATCGCCGTGGAGGCCCACCCCGCCGGAAGGTCCTGGGTCACGCGGTAGGCGCCGCCCGGCTGGAGGTCCGGGAAGGTACGGCTGTTGTTGCCGCTGCCGTCGTCCGCGAGGCTGAAGTTCGCCAGTCCCGTCCCGGTCGTGGTGTAGGCGAACAACTGCGCGGACCGGGGCGTAGACACCTCCACGATCGTGAGCCGTGCCTGGCGCCGGTTGTTGAAGGTGCAGAGAACCTGCTGTCCGGCGGCGATGACGAAGACCCGCCCGTTGGGCAGCGGAGTGCCGACGGTGGCGCCCGTGACCGTATCCTTGCAGGTCGCGCCCGTGAATGTCCATCCCGACGGCACGGTCTCGGTGATGGAAATCGTGTTGCCGGCCGGCACCGAGGCATACGTCGTGCTGTCCTGGCCGTAGCCGGATTCGGTGGCGATCGAGAACGTCTTCGCGGCATTGAAGTTGCCAGGATCGGGGCCGACGTAGCTGAACGTTCCGTCGCCGCCCTCGGTGAACTTCTCGACGACGACGCTGGCATTGGCCTTGTTGGTGTAGGTGCAGGTGACCGTCTCGCCATCAGCCAGGGCAATGGTGGCCGTGGCGCCCGCCACCGTGCTGTTGCCGGTCGGGTCGACGCACTCCACCGAGCCCAGTGTCCAGCCCGCCGGGACCTGTTCGGTCACCGTGTAGGTTCCTGCCGCCAGCGCGGTGAAGGATTTCGGCGCGGAGCTTCCGCCCGACGTGGTCAGCGTGAAGTTCTGCCCGCCCGGCACCGTGCTCGTGAACGCGAAGCTCCCGTTCCCGCCGGCCGTCTTCTTCACCACGCTGATCGTGCCCGTTGCCGGCGGCGCGCTCTTCGTGTTGGTGAACGTGCAGGTGACCGTCTCCCCCGCGGCCAGGTTGATCGTGGCTGTCTTCCCGAGGCCGACACTGTTGCCGGTCGGGTCGGAGCAGCTGATGTCGCTCAGGTTCCACCCCGCGGGAACCTGTTCGATCACGCGGTACACCCCGGCTGCGAGGCCCGTGAACGATTTCTGCGGCGCGGCTCCGCCGGACGTCGTCAGGGCGAAGTTCTCCAGGCCGGTGCCGCTGCCGGTGAAGAGGAAAGTCCCGTCGCCGCCGACCGTCTTCTTGGCGATGTGGATGGTCCCGGTGGCCGGCGCGTCCTTGGCATTGGTGAACGTGCAGGTGACCGTCTCCCCGGCAGCCAGGTTGATGGTGGCGGAATTGCCGGAGCCGCTGCTGTTGCCGGTCGGGTCGGAACAACTGATCGAGGTCACCTTCCAGCCGGAGGGAACCAGCTCGTCGACCTTGTAGGTGCCGGCCGCGACGCTGAAGGAGCGGACCGGAGCGGCTCCGCCCGACGTGGTCATCGTCCAGTTGAGCGTGTTGCCGGGGTTCGACGCAAGGTAGGCCTGGAAGGGAAAGCCCCCGTCCTGGCCTCCCGTCGTCTTCTTCTCGATCCGGATCTCGCCGTTGACCGGCTGGGTCGGCTGGACGTTGTTGACATAGGTGCAGGTGACGACGTCGTCCGCCAGGAGCGCGATGCTGAAGTCGCCCGCCGCGTTGGTCGTCACCTTGCTGCCACGGGTCGTCTCGCAACTCGCGCTCGCCAGCACCCAGCCGACCGGCACTTCCTCGCGCACGTTCCAGGTCGATCCGCCGGCACGGTAGAACGTTTCCTGGTCGCCGCTGCCGGCGGCGGGAGAGAGGATGAAGACGTGGTTGTTCTCGCCCGGCAGCCCGGGGTCCGGCGTGTAGGAGAGGTTGCCGCGGAACTTGAAGTCGGTGCGCTCGGTCCCGCCGTTCCTCTTCACGACCGTGATCGTTCCGCTCGTGGGCGGCGGCACGACGTAGTACGCGTAGCAGTAGACGTGCCTGGATCCGTTCGCGAAGGCATTCGACTCGACGTTGTCGCCGTTGTAGTTGTCGACCGCGCAGCGCAGCGCCCCGAAGCCGTAGGTCGATTCCTGGTTGTTGAGCGGATGGCCCGGGGTCCCGCCCTGGACCCACAGCCCGGCGCCGACCTGGGCCGCCTCCTCGTTGGTGAGGTCGATGGTGATGGCCGACGGAATCGTCGCACCGGCGACGTTTCCAGCCGGGTCGCGCTCGGGAACGCCGGCGAGCGTGGTGGTGACCGACCGGAATACGCCGTTCACCTTGGACAGGCTGCCCCACTCGCCCTCGTCCGTGCCGCCGATGCCGCGCCCGAGCGTGAAGGTCCATGGCAATGCCATCGCGACGCAGTTGTTGTTCGCGTCCTCGATCGAGCGCGAGATCGGCTGGCCGCTCGCGTAGACCGTGTCCTTGCCGAGGTCCCGCAGCGACTCCTGGATGTTGTTGCGCGCCAGGTTCGCCATGATGGCCGTGTAGCTCGTGCACTGGCGCGCGACCAGGGTGATCTGCTTGCCCGATCCGGAAACGGACTCCTTCTCGTTGGTGAAGGTGCAGGTGACCGTCTCGCCCGCGGCCAGGTCGACCCGGGCCGACTTGCCGGCCAGGTCGACGGTGGTGCCGCCGCTGGGGTCGTCGCAGGCGAGGCTCGCGAGCTTCCACCCTTGCGGCACCACTTCCGTGACGGAATACACGCCCGCGGACAAGGCCGTGAGGAGCTTCTCGCCCGAACCCGATGCCGTGGTGATGGTGAAATCCTGCTGCGCCGCCACGAACGGAAAGTCGCCATTGCCGCCGACAGTCTTCTTGACGACGCGGATGCGCGACTCGGCCTTGTTGCGGAAGGTGCAGGTGACGCGGCTCTGGCTCGCGTCCATCGGCACCGTCACCTTGCGCTGCACCGGGTCGAGCGTGGCGACGGCCGCGCCGCCATCGACCGTCTTGCAGTCCAGTTCCGCCGTGGGATCGAAGCCGGTCGCGAGCGCCTCGGTCACCGTGACCGAGATGGGCGTGGCGGTGAGCGCCCCGGTCGTGAGTTCCTTCTGCTTGCCGTGCGTGAGGGAGAAGCTAGCCGGCGTCGCGCCGGTGGCGGTGAAGGCGAAGCTGCCGGACGCGCCCGCCGGAAGAGTTTCCTTGAGGATGGTGAGCTTGCCGACGACCTGGATCGGGATGTCCACGCCTGCGGTGGCGTTGCACTTCGAGGGCGTGCCCGCTTCCACCCACGCCGCGGCCGGCGACTCGCACTTTGCGCTGGCGTTCTGCTGCCACGTGATCGTCGCAGGGAGCTTCAGCTTGCCGTTCTGGTCCGGCACGCAGAGGACGCTTACGGTGCCAAGGCTCACCGTCGCGAGCTGGTTGCTCTTGTTGATATCGCCGCAGACGTTTCCGTTCAGGTCGGCGAGGGGATCCGGGCTCTTCGGCAGGCCGTAGACGGCGCAGTCCGCGCTCCCGCCCGAACTCACGTCCTGGTTGGCTAGCCGGCCGTCCTTGGAGACGAACACGCCGATGTCGTAGCGCGCGTTGGCGTTGGACTGCAGATCGACCTCGAGGGCCACGTCGACCGTCGAGCCGGCCACGCAGCTGGTGACGCCGTTGGTGACGCGCACCTGCGCGATGTCCACGTCGTTGGCCGCGCATCCCATGCCTGGCGTGCGGGTGCCGGCGCACATGTTGGTGGGGTACGGCCCGGCGGCCTCGGCGGGTGGGCCGAACGAGGCAAACGACAGGCAAACGAGAAACATCAACCCCTGGATGGCGCGCGGAGTGTTCATGGGAGAAGCGGGGCTGATTGGCGGGCGCGCGCATTATACTTCGCCCGCCCCTTCACTCTCTACCGCGACCTATCATGCGCAAAACGCTGGCTGTCCTCCTCTCGACCGCAGCAGCGGCCCTGCCTTTCGAGGCAACGGCGGCATCGCCCACCCCGCCCGCCGCGGACGCGATTTACCACGGCGGCAACATCGTCACCATCAACGACGCGCAGCCGGACGCGCAGGCGCTCGCCGTGAAGAACGGCCGCATCCTGGCCGTGGGTGAGAGGAAGGCGATCGAGGCGAAACACAAGGGCGCGAAGACCAAGGTCGTAGACTTGCGCGGCAAGACCCTCCTGCCGGGCTTCTTCGACGCCCACAGCCATTACTTCAGTTCGCTCACCGTCGCGAACCAGGTGAACGTGTACGCGCCGCCGGCAGGCCCGGGCAAGGACCCGCAGAGCATCGTCGCCGAACTGGTCAAGTTCCGGGATGCGCGAAAAGTCCCGAAGGGCGAGGTCATCCAGGCCTACGGCTACGACGAGAATGTCATGCCGGGCGGCATCGGCCTCACGCGCCGCGACCTCGACAAGGCGTTTCCGGACAACCCGGTGCTCGTCGGGCATGTGTCGATGCACGGCGCGGTGCTCAATTCCGCCGCCATGAAGAAATGGAACATCACGCCGCAGACCGAGACGCCACCGGGCGGCGTCATCCTGCGCGAAGAGGGCTCGAAAGAGCCTGCCGGTCTCCTCATGGAGACGGCCTACCTGCCGATCTTCGCGACCCTGCCCAAGCCCACGCGCGACCAGGAGGTGGCCTGGACCAAGGCCGGCCAGATGCTCTACGCGCAGGCGGGCGTTACGACGGCCCACGAGGGCTCGACGCACCTATCCGACCTCGAGGTGATGAAGCGGGCGGCCAAGGCCGGCGCGAACATCATCGACGTCGTAGCGTACCCCTTCATCACCGACGCCGAGAAGGTCGTGCAGGCCTATCCCTTGGCAAGCTGGGGCAAATACGAAAACCGGCTGAAGATTGGCGGCGTGAAAGTCACCATCGACGGCTCCCCCCAGGGCAAGACGGCGGTCTTTTCCACTCCCTACCTAACCGGCGGGCCGGGCGAAGAGAAGGACTGGAGCGGCAAGCCCACCTTCCCCGAGGAGACCGTCAAGCGCATGGTGAAGTGGGTCTACGACCTCGGCGTGCCGCTCAACCTGCATGCCAACGGCGACGGCGCCATCGACATGTTTCTCCGTGCGCACGAGGCAGCGGGCGAACCGGAGAAGGACCGCGGAACGACTGTCATCCACTCCCAGTTCGTCCGGCCGGACCAGCTCGACAAGTACGTGAAGTACAAGGTGACGCCCTCCTTCTACACCCTGCACACCTATTACTTCGCCGAGGCGCACATCGCCAACCGCGGCGAGAAGCAGGCGGTCTACCTGAGCCCGATGCGCGATGCGATCGACCGCGGCATCCGGCCGACGAACCACACCGACTTCGTCGTCGCCCCGCTGGACCAGATGTTCATGCTGTGGTCGGCGGTGAACCGCATCTCGCGCGCCGGCAAGGTGATCGGCGAAGGCCAGCGCGTCTCGCCCCTGGAGGGCCTCAAGGCGATGACGATCTGGTCGGCGCGCCAGCACGGAGAGGCGGCGACGAAGGGCTCCCTCGAGCCCGGCAAGCTCGCGGACCTCGTCATCCTCGACGCCAACCCGCTCAAGGTGGCGCCGATGGCGATCAAGGACATCAAGGTCGTCGAGACGATCAAGGAAGGCCGGACGATCTACCGGCGGTGATGCGCCAGGTAGTGCGGCGTGCGCGCCTTCGGGAGCTTGTAGACGAAGTGGTAGCGCGCGACGTGGTAGCTCGGGTCGAAGCCGTAAAAATTGAGCCTCATGCGCGCGAGTTCCTCCTCGCGATAGCGCTCGAGCGGCTTGGCGGCCTCGTCGCGCTCGCGTGACTCGCGCTTGGCGCGCAGGACCTCCGCATAGCCCGGGGACTCGGCCAGCTTCCTTGCCCGCGCGGCGGCCAGCGCAAGGAACTCCTCCGGGGTCGACCCGAAGCGAGCGTCCGCCAAGCCGAGCGACACGGCCTGCGCCGAGCCCATCGGCAGCCGCAGCGCGGTGATCTCGCCCGCGGTGGCCTCGCCCACCCGCCGCGGCAGGAGGTAGGTCCAGTACTCCGAGCCGTAGAGGTTGCCCATGCCCTTGTAGTGCGGGTTGAGGACCACACCCTCGCGCAGCCAGACCTGGTCGGCGGCGAGCGCCAGGAAGACGCCGCCGGCTCCCGCATTGCCCGCGAGCGCCGCCACGACGAGCCTGTCGGTCATCGTCACGATCTCGCGCGCCACGTCGTCGATGGCGTTGATGTTCTCCCACGACGCATCGGCGGGCTGGCCGGTCGCCTCGATGGCGTTGAGATGAATGCCGTTGGACCAGAAATCCGGACCGCCCGCGAGCACGAGCACCTTGGTTGGCCGCGCGCGCGCGTGGCGGATGGCAGCGAGAAGCCGCTGGCACTGCACGG
>CAZOIB010000059.1:0-2900 GCA_964579785.1 uncultured Lysobacter sp.
GCCGCGCCCAGAAGGACAACGCCGGCCAGGCCGTGGTGATCGCGGGCGACCGCAACGTCCGCTACGAGGAGGTCCTCAAGGTGATGGACATCCTCCAGCAGGGGCAGGTGAAGCGCGTGGGCCTCCTCGCGCGCCCCGCGCCCTAGGGCGTGCCGTGAAGGAGACGACAGGGTCCAGCGCCGGCCCCCGCCAGCCGGGCAGGGTCCGCTCGGTCATCCTGGCGCTGGCGGTGCACGCGGCCTTCTTCGCGCTGATCGTCTTCGGGGTTTCCTGGCAGAGCCGCCCGACGCCGCCCCTGCAGGCGGAGCTGTGGGACAAGCTGCCCCCCGGTCCTGCGACCGCCCCGCCGAAAGCCGAGCCGGAGCCCGAGCCGGCGAAGCCGGAGCCGACCCCCGAGCCGCCGAAGCCGGAGCCGCCGAAACCGGCCCCGGCACCGCCGCCGCCCAAGGCCGAACCCAAGCCGGTGCCGCCCAAGCCCGACCCCGAGATCGCCGAACGCAAGGAGCGCGAGAAGAAGGCGCGCGAGAAGAAGGAGCAGGAGGTCCGCGAGAAGCTCGAGCGCGACAAGCGCGAACGCCTCGAGAAGTCGAAGAAGGAGGAAGACCTGCGCAAGAAGCGCGAGTCCGAAGAGGCCGACAAGAAGAAGCGCGAGGCCAAGGCGGCAGCCGATGCGCAGGCGAAAGCGGCGGCCGAACAGGCCACGCAGGTGCGCCTGAACGAGATCGACCGGTATCGCGGCCGCATCCGGGATAAAATCCGCGGCAAGGCGAACGTTCCCGACACCGTGCGGGGGCGGCCGGAGGTGCAGGTGCGGATCACGATCCTGCCGGGCGGTGACGTGCTCGACATCGCGATCGTGAAATCGAGCGGAAACCCGCTCTACGACACCGCGATCGAAAGGGCGATCCGCAGTGCCCAGCCCCTGCCGGTGCCGAGCGATCCGGAACTTTTCGGTCAATTCCGTAGCCTCACGTTGAATATCCAGCACGAACGCTAGCCGGGCTCCGAGCCCGCAGGGGCCCGAACCGCATGAAAAGAGCCTTTCTCGTCGTCCTCCTCGCCCTGGCGGCGTTCGCCGCGCGCGCGCAGCTCACGATCGACATCACCACCTCCGGCGGGCGGCAGATCCCGGTGGCGATCCTGCCCTTCGCGGGCGAGGGCGCACAGCCGCAGCCGGTGAGCACGGTCGTGGGCGCCGACCTCGCGCGCACCGGCCTCTTCCGCATCGTGAACACGGTGGGCGTGAGCCCGCTGCCGACGGAGCCCTCGGAAGTGAACTTCGTCGACTGGCAGGCGCGTTCGTCGGACGCGCTCGTGATCGGCAAGATCGAGCCCCTGCCCGACGGGCGGGTCGAGGTGCGCTTCCGCCTCTTCGACGTGCAGAAGCAGTCGCAGCTCGCGAGCTTCTCCTACGTCGTGGCGCCCGCCCAGCTGCGCGCCACCGCGCACCGGATCGCGGACGTGATCTACGAGAAGCTCACGGGGGAGAAGGGCGTCTTTTCCACCAAGATCACCTACGTGGTGAAGCGGGGCACGAGATACGAGCTGCAGGTCTCGGATGCGGACGGGGCCAACGCGCAGACGGTCCTCGCCTCCAACGAGCCGATCATCTCGCCCGCCTGGTCGCCGGACGGCAGCCGCATCGCCTACGTGTCCTTCGAGCAGAGGAAGCCCATCGTCGTCGTGCAGAACCTCGCGCAGGGAACGACGCGAGTCGTCGCCAATTTCCGCGGCAACAACAGCGCGCCGGCCTGGTCGCCGGACGGCTCGATGCTCGCGGTGACGCTCACGCGCGACGACATCGCGCAGATCTACCTGATCCCCGCCGCGGGCGGCCAGCCGCGCCGCATGACGGTCACCCCGGCCATCGACACCGAGCCCAGCTTCTCGCCGGACGGCAAGTGGATCGCCTTCACCTCCGACCGCGGCGGCTCGCCGCAGGTCTACCGCATGCCGGCAGGCGGCGGGGCGGCGCAGCGCCTCACCTTCGAGGGCACCTACAACGTGCGCCCGCGCTACAGCCCGGACGGGAAGTCGATCGCCTTCGTGCAGCGCGAGTCGGGACGCTTCCGCATCGCCGTGCTGGAGATCGACACCGGGCAGGTGACGGTGCTCACCGACGGCAGGCTCGACGACTCGCCGAGCTACGCGCCCAACGGCAAGATGATCCTCTACGAAGCCCAGGAGAACGGCCGCGGGCAGCTCTCGGCCGTGTCGAGCGACGGTCGCGTGCGCCAGCGCCTCGTATCTTCCGCCGGCGACGTGCGCGACCCAGCGTGGGGCCCGTTGCCTACCAATTGACCGCGGGCGCAGAATCGCCCTGTTCGTTTCGAGTTGCATCCAGCTAACGAAAGGAGTCACCGATGAAGAAGATCATCCTGAGCCTCGCCGTCGCCACGCTCGTTGCCGCCTGCGGCAGCCAGGAAGTGAAGAAGGACGTGCCCGTCGCGGAGAGCACGCCGCCCGCGTCGACCCAGCCCACCCAGCCAGGCGGAACGCGGCCGAGCACGACGCCGACCACGCAGCCGGCGATCACCGCCAACCCGCTCACTGATCCGAAGAACATCCTGTCGAAGAGAAGCGTCTACTTCGACTTCGATTCCAACGCGGTGAAGGACGAGTATCGCGGCGTCGTCACGGCGCACGCGAAGTTCATGACGGACAAGAAGGATACGAAGATCAAGATCGAGGGCAACTGCGACGAGCGCGGCAGCCGCGAGTACAACCTGGCCCTCGGCCAGCGCCGGGCGGAAGCCATGAAGAAGGTGATGACCGTGCTGGGCGTGCAGGAAGCGCGCATCGAGACCGTGAGCTTCGGCGAGGAGAAGCCTGCGGCACCGGGGCACGACGAGGCCGCCTGGGCCCAGAACCGGCGCGGCGACATCCGGTATGTCGGGGAG
>CAZOIB010000060.1:0-8201 GCA_964579785.1 uncultured Lysobacter sp.
CGGTCACGGCGTCGAGCCACTGCCGCCACTCCCACTCGCGCGTGGCCGCGAAATGGTCGACGAAGTCGTCGCCGAACCAGTCGCGCGCCACCTTCGACTCGCGCAGGACACGCGTCGTCTCAATGAGGGTGCGCGGCGCGCGCGGCACGTTCTCCGCGCCTTCGTTCGTGCCGTGGATGGGCTTGGCCTTGAGCTTGAGCCCCTTCTCGACCCCGTGCAGGCCCGCGGCGATGACCGCGGCGGTGGCGAGGTAGGGGTTCATGTCGGCGCCCGGGCAGCGCGTTTCCAGGCGCGTCGACTTGGGGCTGCCGGAGATCACGCGGAAGCTCGCGGTGCGATTGTCCACGCCCCAGGTGGGCTTCACCGGCGCCCAGAAGCCGTCGACCAGGCGCTTGTAGGAGTTGACGGTCGGCCAGAACATCGGCGCCATGCCCATCAACGCCTCGACCTGGCCGGCGAGGTAGCTCTCGAAGAGCGGCGACATGCCGCCGTGGCGCCCCTTCGGGTCGTGGAAGAGATTGCGCTTGCCGTCGGAAAGGCTCTGGTGCAGGTGGCCGGAGCAGCCGGGATACTGCGCGCTCCACTTCGCCATGAACGACGGCATGATCCCGAAGCGCGCGCCGATCTCCTTGGCGCCGGTCTTGAAGAGGAGGGCGCGGTCGGCGGCCTCGAGCGCCTCCGAGAACATGATGGCCGCTTCGTACACCCCCGGCCCCGTCTCGGTGTGCAGGCCCTCGATGGGAATGCCGAATGCGCCCAGTTCGTCCATGAGCGCGTTGAAGTACTCGCGGTGCGCGTTGGCGCGCAGCAGCGAATAGCCGAACATGCCGGGCGTGATGGGCTCCGGCCCCACGCCCCTCTTCGCGGCCCAGGTCTGCGGCGTCTCGGCGAAGTTGAAGAACTCGTACTCGGCGCCGACCATGACCTCGAAGCCCATCTTGTCCGCGCGCGCGAGCACGCGGCGCAGCACCTGCCGCGGGCAGATGGCGAGCGGCGAGCCGTCGGCCTTCACGAAGTGGCCGAGGAAGAAGGGGATGCCGCCGTCCCAGGGAACGGTCCGGTAGGTGTCGAGGTCCAGGCGCACCAGCGCGTCCGGGAAGCCGTGGTGCCATCCCGTGAGCTTCGTGTTGTCGTAGCACTGGTCGCCGGAGTCCCAGCCGAACACCACGTCGCAGAAGCCGAAGCCGCCCTCGACGGCGGCGAGGAACTTGTCCTTGTGCAGGTACTTGCCGCGCAGGATGCCGTCGATGTCGGAAACGGCGACCTTCACCTTGCCCACTGGCGACTTGCGGATGGCCTCGACGACGGCCATCGCGTTGCTGTCCCTTCCCGCGCTGTTCTTCCTCATGGCGGCCTCCCCGGAAAGGCGACAGTGTAGCCGTCCGCGAGGCGCCTGCCGATGGGATCCGCATGCCCGGCGGCCGTGCCGCCAGCCTCGATGCCGGCCTGCCGTGCCCTGTGCGATACTCCCGCCGACGAGCTTCGGACCGACACGAAAGCCGCATTCCAACCAAGGAGGAGTACACCATGATGCGTAGCCTCGCTCTCGCGGTGGCGGTTGCCGCCACCTTCGCCGCCGGCGCCGCCCAGGCGCAGACCATCCGCCTGATGACCGGCCCGCAGGGCGGCGTTTGGGTGCCGCTGGGCGGCGCCCTGAAGAACATGTGGGAGAAGGCCATCCCCGGCCTGCAGGTGCAGACCGCGCCGGGCGCGGGCATCGCCAACGTGCGCGGCGTTGACGAAGGCAAGGCCGACGTGGGCTTCGGCAACAGCATCACCTCGGTCGACGGCGTGCAGGGCCGCCCGCCGTACCCGCAGAAGGTGACCAAGGCCTGCCAGCTCGCCAACCTCTATCCGCAGTACTTCCAGGTGGTGGCGCTTGCCTCGAGCGGCATCAACTCGATCGCCGACCTCAAGGGCAAGTCGATCGCGGTGCAGCCCAAGGGCAACACCGCCGAGCTGATCTCGCAGCAGATCCTGCAGGCGGTGGGGTTGTCCTACCAGAGTGCCAAGGTGAGCTTCGTGAACAGCTACACGGACGCCGCGGCCCTCCTCAAGGACGGACACGCGCAGGTCTTCACCCTGGGGACCACCATCCCGGCCTCCTCGATCATGGACGTGGCGAGCGGGCGCGACATCAAGATGGTCCCGGTCACCGACGAGATCGTGGCGGCCATGCGCAAGATGAACCCCGGCTACGTGAAGGGCTCCATCAAGGCGGGGACCTACCCGAAGCAGGACCAGGACGTGCCGGCGATCGTCTACTCCGCGCACCTGGTCGTCGCCTGCAGCCTGCCCGAGCAGCAGGTCTACCAGATGGTGAAGGCGATGGCCGCCAACGTGCCGGACATGGCCGCCATCAACAAGGCCATGGCGGGCCTCACGCCGAAGATGATGGCCGAGGACATCGGCGTGCCCTTCCACCCGGGCGCCGTGAAGTTCTACAAGGAAGTGGGGGCGATGTAAGCCCGCGGGGGTGAGGGGCGTGCAGGCGGCAACGGCCATCCGCTGGCTGGCGGGCGGCATCGCGATCGCGATGTCGCTCTACCACATGTGGTTCGCCGCCATGCCGCCGCCGGAGGCGATGATCTTCCGCGGCTCGCACCTGCTCTTCGCCCTCGTCCTCGTGTTCCTGTTCGTCCCGGCGTCGGGCCGCGAAGGCCCGCGCCGGCTCCTCTGGCTGGACGCGGCGCTCATCGCCGCCTCCGCGGTCGCGATCGGCTACATCTTCGCGAACTACCAGGTGATCGTGAACCGCATCATCTACATCGACGATCTCACCGCGTGGGACAAGGTGATGGCGGTCGCCACCGTCGTGCTGGTGCTGGATGCGACGCGGCGCATGATCGGCTGGGCACTGCCCGTCACCGCGCTCGTCTTCCTCGGCTACGCGGTCTTCTTCTCGGGCATCAAGATGCAGGTGCTGCTGGAGCAGATGTACCTCTCCACCGACGGCATCTTCGGCTCCACGCTCGGCGTGTCCGCCTCCTACGTGATCGTCTTCGTGCTGTTCGGCGCGTTCATGGAGAGGAGCGGCACCGGGCGCCTGTTCATGGACTTCGCGCTCTCGCTCACGGGGCACACGGCGGGCGGCCCGGGCAAGGTCTCCATCGTGAGTTCCAGCCTCTTCGGCACCATATCCGGAAGCGCCGTGGCCAACGTGATGGTCGACGGGCCGATCACCATCCCGCTCATGAAGAAGACGGGATTCCGGCCGCCGTTCGCCGCCGCCGTGGAGGCGAGCGCGTCGACGGGAGGGCAGATCATGCCGCCGATCATGGGCGCGGCCGCCTTCGTGATGGCCGAGTACCTCGCGGTGAGCTACTTCCAGGTCACCGTCTGGGCGTGGATCCCGGCGCTGCTCTTCTACGTGGCGCTGTTCTTCGCGGTGCATTTCGAGGCCAAGCGCGTCGGGCTCGAGGGGGTTCCGCGGGCGGAGCTGCCGCGCCTGGGCGCCGTGATGCGGGAACGGGGCCACCTCTTCATCCCCATCCTGCTGGTGCTCGTCGGCATGGGGATGTCCTACAGCGCGCCGCTGTGCGCCCTGGTCGGGACCGTGGCGACCCTGCCGGTCGCGATGCTGCGCAAGACCACGCGCGAAGGCATCACCTGGCGCACCGTCGTCGAGGCGCTGGAAGGCGGCGCCCGGGATGCGCTCTCGGTGGCGATGGCATGCGCCTGCGCCGGCATCGTGATCGGCGTGATCTCGCTCACCGGGCTGGGCATCACCTTCACCCAGATCGTGATCGCGCTCGCGCAGAACAGCCTCATCCTCGCGCTGGTTCTCACCGCGGCGGCCGGCATCGTGCTCGGCATGGGCATGCCGACCACGCCGGCCTACATCGTCATGGTGTCGCTGCTGGTGCCGGCGCTCATCAAGCTCGGCGTCGTCGTGCCCGCCGCGCACATGTTCGCTCTCTACTTCGCGGTGCTCTCGGCCATCACGCCGCCGGTGGCGCTGGCGGTGTTCGCCGCCGCCGCTCTGGCCAAGGCAAACATGTGGCGCTCCGGCTTCGAGGCGAGGCGCATCGCCTCCGCCGGGTTCATCGTGCCCTTCATGTTCGTCTACGAGCCGGCGCTGCTCGCCATCGGCGACTGGGGAACGATCGCGCTCGCCACCGCCACGGCCGTCGTCGGCGTGATGTGCCTGGCAGCCTCGCTCTACGGCTACCTGCTGGCGCCGCTCGCCCTCTGGCAGCGGATCCCGCTCGTGGCGGCGGCGTTCCTGCTCATCAAGCCGGGGCTCGTCACCGACCTCATCGGGCTGGGGCTGCTGGGGTTCATCGCGACGCTGCAGCTTGCCGCGGCGCGCCGGCTGGCACGCGGCAACGCCTGATCGGCAGGGCCGGGCCGGGGCAGCGGCGCCGGCGCGGCAGGCCTACTTCTGCCCCTGCGCCAGCTCGCCCTTCGGCGCGCCCGCCGTGCCGCCCGCGCGCGCGGCCGTCTTCAGGCGGCTCTTGCGCAGCTGCCCCGCCTGCTCGAGGATCGGGTAGGCGGTCGAGCAGAAGAAGGAATTGATGCGGCGCATGTCGCTGATGATGTCGAGGTGCAGGGAGCTCGTCTCGATCGACTGCACCGACTGGTCGGCCAGGCGGTCGAGGTGCTGGCCGGCGTAGGAGCGCTCCAGGTCGCGGAACTTCTCCTTTTCGGCGAGCAGCATCTGCGCGCTCTTCACGTCGCCGGTGAGGAAGACCGACAGGCCCAGGCGCAGGTTGGCCACCAGCTTCGCGTGCATGTCGGTCAGTTCCTGCATCCCCGCCTCGGAAAACGAGAGCCCGTGCGCGATCTTCTTTTCCTTGATGTCGACCAGGATGCGCTCGAGCACGTCGCCGACGTGCTCGAGGTTGATGGTGAGCGAGATGATCTCGGCCCAGCGCCGCCCGTCCTTCTCGTCGAGGGCCTCGCGGCTGATCTGCGTGAGGTAGAGCTTGATGGCGGTGTAGAGCTTGTCGACGTCGTCGTCGAGCCGGATCAGGGCTTCGACGCGTTCGCGGTCGTTGGTGCGCAGCACCTCGAGCATGCCGTTCAGCATCTGCTCGATGGTGTCGCCGATCCTGAGCGTCTCGCGCGCGGCGTTGGCGAGTGCCAGCGTGGGGGTGTCCAGCGCCCCGCTGTCGAGGTGGCGCGGCTCCGTGGCGGCGACACCGTTGCCGCCCGCCTCGGGGAACCACTTCTCCACCTGGCGCGCGATCGTCTCGGTGAAGAAGAGGAAGCCGAGGGCGAGCGCCACGTTGAAGAGGACGTGGAAGTGCAGCACCTGCCGGCGCGGATCGGTGTCGAACTGGGCGATCGCCTGCAGGGCGAGCGGCAGCGCCAGCGAGAAGACCAGGCAGCCCGCCAGCTTGAAGGCGAAGTTGCCGAAGGCGACGCGCCTGCCGCCACCCGCCGTGCCCATGGTCGCGAGCACGGCCAGCGCCCCGCTGCCGAGGTTCGCGCCGAGCACCAGGCACATGGCCACCGGCACGGAAATGACGCTGGCCGCCGCGAGCGTCGCGGAGAGGAGGACGATGGCGAGGCTCGACCAGGAGAACATGGTGAAGAGGGCGCCGATCAGCATGTCGAGCATCGGGTCGCCCGACAGGGAGGCGAACAGCACCTTGGTTCCCGCGGCCGACACGATGGGCTTCGCCGCGGTCTGGATCAGCTGCAAGGCCATGATGATGAGGCCCAGGCCGATCGCGACCCGGCCGAGCTGGCCGGAGCGCGTGTTCTTGCGCGCGAGGAAGAACACGACGCCGAAGAAGATGGCGATCGGCGAGAGCCACGCGAGGTCCAGCGAGAAGACCTGCGCCATCAGCGCCGAGCCGACGTCGGCGCCGAGCATGATCGCGAGCGCCGGGGCGAGCGCGATCAGGTTCTGCGACACGAAGGAGCTGGTGATCAGCGCGGTGGCACTCGAGGACTGCACGAGGCTCGTCACGCCCAGGCCCGCCAGGAACGCGGAGCCGCGGTTGGCGACGCTCTTCGACAGCACGCGCCTCAGGCTCGCGCCGTAGACGCGCAGGATGCCGGTGCGCACGATGTGCGTGCCCCACACGAGGAGCGCCACGCTGGCCAGGAGGTTCAGTAGGGTCTGCAATGTCGTCTAGCGCGACTCCCGGGCACGGACTCCGCGGGAAAGGTCACCTCTCTTGGGCGGGTTTCAGCCGGCTGGCCGATGCGCAATGATAGCGGCGATCGGGGGCGGCGCTACGGGTTCTCGCCGGCGGCGAGCCGCTTGTTCACGTCGGCGATCACCGCCGGCAGGTCGCGCAGGTCGTCGATGACGTAGTGGGCGCCGCTTTCCGCGGCCAGCTTTTCCTTGGATGCCCTCTCGCGCGCGGCGAGCTCGTCCGCGCTCATCCTGCGCACGGCGTCCCAGCTGTCGGCCACGTAATTGCTCCACTTGGACACGCCCACGCGCCAGCACATCGGCGCGCCCTCGCCGGCGCCGGAGACGGTGTCGTCGACCTTGATGGTGCGGCGCATGGCGTTCTCGAGGTTGTACACGCCCATGCGCTCGAGGTTCTTGATGACCATGTAGGCGGTCGGGCGCGGCATCTCGACCTCGTTGCCCGCGCACGCGGCGTCGGGAACGAAGCCCTGGGTCGCGGCGCCGGCGAGCAGCACGTCGAGCATGTCGCGCGTGAAGCCCGTGGTGACGCCGATCCTGATGCCCTGCTTCTGCATGTCCTTCACCACGTCGCCGACACCGGGCAGGAGCTCGTGGTAGTTGCCCTTCTTGAGCAGCGCGATCTGGGTGGGAACGAAGTCGGCGAACATCTTGTCGACGTCGCCCTGGTCGGGCGCGCGGCCGAACTTGGCGGCGAAGCGCTCGCGTACGGAGGGGGTCTCGGTGATGGCGCGGATGTGCAGGTCCTTGCGCAGGCCCATGGGCGCGCGCGCCTCGGGCATGGTGATCTCCAGCCCGTAATTCTTGAACACCTCGACGAAGACGATCGCGGGCGCGTCGACGTAGCGGTCCATCGTCGTGCCCGAGCAGTCGAGCATGACGTAGCCGACGCTGCGCTCGGTGTTCTCGTTGTCGAACTTCTTCTGCTGGGCGGCGGCGTGGCGGATGTCGTCCGGGACGCGGCCGATGGGGGAAAGGCGGTCGAGAACGGAAGCGGTCATGGGGTGGTTCCTCCTATTTCTTTCCGAGCAGCTCGCGCACCTTGGCAAGCTCCTCGCGGATGGCTGGGTCGTTCGGGGCAAGGGTCGCCGCGGCGTCGAGGTTCAGCTCCGCGCGCTCCAGGTCGGACTTGCTCACCCCGATCGTGCCGTCGGGCTGCTTGCGCGGCTGCTGCGAGATCCTGCCCAGCAGCACCAGCGCCTCGACGTTGCGGGGGTCCATCTCGACGACGAAGTTGAGCTCCTGGGTGGCAAGCTCGTTGCGGCCCATCTCGATCTGCAGCTTGGCGTGGGCCACGTGCGGCACGATCGAGTGCCGGTCGATGCGCTTGGCCGTCACGTAGGCCGCCAGCGCCTCGTCGTTCCTCTTCAGGCCGCGGTAGGCGTGGCCCAGGTTCATCCAGGCCTCCAGGGAGTTCTTGTCCTGCTCGGTGGCGGCCTTCAGCGCCGTCGCCGCGGCCTCGAACTTGCCTTCGGCAAGCAGGGCCTTGCCCTTGGCGAGCTGCTGGTCGAGCTTTTCCGCCCCGCCGCAGCCGCCGGCGAGCGCCGCGACGGCCAGGAGCAGGGTGCCCAATGCAAGTCGGATGTTCATATGATGCGGGACCTCACGCGGGCGCAGACCCAGTCGGACAGGAAGACGATCAGGAAGATCACCAGGATGCAGGTGGCGGTCTCATGGTACTGGAACAGCTTCATGGTCTTGATGAGCGAGAAGCCCAGGCCCCCGGCGCCGACCAGCCCGAGGATGGTCGCGGCCCGGATGCTCACGTCGAAACGGTAGATCGAGTAGCTGATGAAGGCGGGGATCACCTGCGGGATGATGCCGAAGAGGATCACCTGCATGCGCCCGGCGCCCGTGGCCTGCATGGCCTCCACCGGTCCGCGGTCCACGCCCTCGATCTCCTCGGCGCAGAACTTGGCGAGCATGCCGGTGGCGTGCAGCGCGATGGCGAGCACCCCGGCGAAGGGACCCAGCCCGAGGGCGCTCACGAAGATCAAGGCGAACACCAGTTCGTTGATGGCGCGCAGCGCGTTCAGGAACATGCGCGTGGCGTGGTACAGGATCGGGTGGGGCGAGGTGTTGTTCGCGC
>CAZOIB010000061.1:0-11712 GCA_964579785.1 uncultured Lysobacter sp.
AATCCACCGGCATGTGCCGCAGGTGCGAGAGGCTCGAGAAGCCGGTGCCGAAGTCGTCGATCGCGATGCGCAGGCCGAGGCGCCGCAGCCGGCGCAGCGTTTGGCTCACGCCTTCCACGTCCTTCACCATGCTCGTCTCGGTGATCTCCACCGTGAGCCAGGAGGGCGCGCAGCCGGTCTTCGCGAGGATGGCCTCGAGCTCGGAGACGATGGTGGAATCGCGCAGCTGGCTGGCGGAGAGGTTGACGCTCACGGTGAAGTCGCCGATACCGGCGGCGCGCCAGGCCGCCGCCTGCCGGGCGGCCGTCTCGAACACCCAGTGGCCGAGGTCGCGCATGAGCCCCGCCTCCTCGGCGACGGGAATGAAGGTGAGCGGCAGCACCAGGCCCTTGGCGGGATCGCGCCAGCGCACCAGCGCCTCCACGTGCGAGACATGGCCCGCCGCCACGTCGAGGATCGGCTGGTAGTAGAGCTCGAACTCGCCCTTCCGGATCGCGCGCTTCAGCGCCTGCTCGATCTCGAGGCGCCGGTCGCGACGTTGCGCGAGCGACTTCGAGAAGGCGCGGTAGCTGCTCCTGCCCAGCTCCTTGGCGTGGTACATCGCGGCGTCGGCGTTCTTGAGGAGCGTCTCCGGGTCGCCGCCGTCGGCCGGAAAGACGGCATAGCCGAGGCTGCCGCTCACCTGCACCTCGTGGTTCTCGATCGCGAAGGGGCGCATCACGTCGTCGAGGATCTTCTGCGCCACGCGGTCCGGGCCGGCTTCGTTCTCCAGGCCCTCGAGGACGATCACGAACTCGTCGCCGGAGAGGCGCACCAGGATGTCGCTCTGGCGCAGCGACCCGCGCACGCGCCGCGCCATGCTCTTCAGCAGCTCGTCGCCGATGCGGTGGCCGAACGTGTCGTTCACGTCCTTGAAGTGGTCGAGGTCGAGGAACAGCACGGCCATCCCGGCGCCGGAACGCTGCGCCCGCGAGATGGCGGAGGTGAGCCGGTCGGTGAGGAGCACGCGGTTCGGCAGCCCCGTGAGGCCGTCGTGGGTGGCCATGAACTGCAGCCGCTCCTCGGCCTGGATGCGCGAGGAGACGTCCTGCGCGAGCGAGAGGATCGACACCACCGCGCCGCTCGCGTCGCGCAGCGCCGAGTTGTGCCACTCGACCCAGGCCACCGAGCCGTCCTTGCGGTAATTGCGGTTGAGGATGGTGGCCTGCGCGGCGGGGCCGTCGAACAGGCGCCGGATCATGGCGTTCACGGCGGGCACGTCATCCTCGTAGATGAAGTCCCGGTTCGCGACGGTGCGCCCGAGCATCTCGTCGGCGCTCCAGCCGAAGATCGACCCGGCGGAACCCGACCAGCGGATGACGCGCAGCGACGGGTCCCACTCGATGACGGCGAGCGGCGTGTTCTCGAAGTGCGCGGAGAGGATCGAATTCGTGCGGCGCAGCTCTTCCTCCACGGCCTTCTGTTCGTGGATGTCGCTCGTCGTCGCGTAGTAGCCGAGCACCCGGCCGGAGTCGTCCCGCCGCGGCGTGTAGCGGATGTGCATCCAGCGGCTGCGGCCGTCGAAGAAGACGATGGGCCGCGTGACCGTCACTGTCTCGCCGGAGAGCACGCGCTCGAGCACCGGCTTGAGCGCGTCATGGCGCTCCTCGCCGAGCACCTCGCGCACCTTGCGGCCGAGGATCCGCTCGCGGCTGTCGTTCACGTAGTCCAGGAACGCGTCGTTCACGTAGCGGTAGCGCTGCTCCGCGTCGACGTAGACCATCGGCGTCGGGATCGAGTCGATCACCTGGCGCAGCTCCTGTTCCTTTTCCTGCAAGGAGGCCTGCGCGACCTTGAGCTCCTGGACGTCGTGGCCCACCACGTACATGCCGCGGATCGCGCCGTCGGGCCCGAAGTCCGGGACGGAGCGGACATGGAACCAGCGCCGCTCCCCGGATGGCAGGTCGATCTCGCGCTCGTAGGTCGTCGTCTCGCCGGCAAGGACGCGCTTGACCAGGGGGGCGAGCTCCTCGGCGGCCCGGCGGCCGATCACCTCCTCGGTCGTGCGGCCGATGATCTCCTCGCGCGTCGTGCCGCGCGACTGCGCGAAGGCGCGGTTCACGAACACGTAGCGGCGCCGCGTGTCGAGGTAGGCGACGGACACCGGGATGTTGTCCGTGAAGAAGCGCAGCTCCCGCCCCTGGGTCTCGAGCGCCTCGCGCAGGCGCCGGTCCTCGTCGATGTCGATGACGATCGTGTAGACGCCGCGCACGAAGCCGTCGTCGGCCCTGTCCGGGATGAGCGTCACCCGCACCCAGCGGCGCTCGCCCCCGGGCGTGCTGCCCTGGCGCTCGTAGGTGACCACGTCGCCCGCCAGCGCGCGCTCCAGGCTCGCGCGCACGGCGGCGACGATCTCGGGAGGATAGACCTCGTCCACGTGCTTGCCGACGATGTTCTCGATCGTCAGGCCCGGCAGCCAGTCCAGGCCGGGCGTGTTGACGAAGCGGAAGCGCCGGTCGGCCCCGATGTAGGCCATGGGGACGCCGACGTTCTCGGAAAGCATCTGCAGCTCGCGGGTGCGGGCGAGGAGCGCCTCCTTGAGGCGATGGTCCTCCTCGATGTCCAGCACGACGATGATCGCACCGCGCACGACGCCGGCAGCGTCGCGGTCCGGGATCATGTGGCCGCGGATGCGGCGCGACTCGCGTCCCGGCCAGAGGGCGGCGCGTTCGTAGACGATCGCCTCGCCGGCAAGCGCGCGTTCGATGAGGGGAAGGGATTGGGCCGCCACTTCGGGCGGCGCCAGCTCGCGCGCCGAACGGCCGATCATGTCCGCGGCCTTCAGGCCCGACCAGGCGGCGCTCTGCGCGTTGGCGAAGCGGATGATGCCGTCGCGGTCGACGTAGGTGAGCGGAAACCCGATGGTGTCGGTGATGAGGGCCAGCTGGCGCTCGCGCGCGGCGATGGCTTCCTGCGCATCCTTCAGGTGCTGGATGTCCACGAGCACGATGTTCACGCCCACGACTGCGGCGCCGGCGCGGATCGGCATGTAGTGCAGGCGGGCCCACTGGCCCGTGTTCGGGCCGTGCCGCGACTGCCGGTCGAAGGTGAGGGCCTCGCCGGCCAGCGCCTGCTTGAGCGCCTCGCGCCGGCCATCGGACGGCGGCGGGCCGTGGATCTCGTCGACCGTGCGGCCGACCAGTTCGGAGGCGGCGCGCCCGAAGTACTGCTCATAGGCCGCATTCACGTAGCGATAGCGAAGCTGCGCGTCCACGACGAAGGTGGGGAAGCCGATCAGCGCCAGGCCCGGGCCGATGGACTCCAGCAGGGGGGACAGCGGGTCGACACTCCGGTCGGGTTTCGTGGCCATGTACTTTCGCGCTCTTGTGCGGGCAGTTTAGTGCAACACCTGCATTGTCCCTAGACGGGGCGCTAAACTGCGCTTTCCCGCCTGTCCGATCCGCCATGAACCTCCACCGACTCCTGCAAGAACGCGAGGCCGCCTTGCGCCCCGTCCGCGTCGTCCTCATCGGCGCCGGAAAATTCGGTTCCATGTACCTGTCGCAGGCGCGCCGCACGCCCGGCATCCACCTGCTGGCCGTCGCCGATCTCGCGCCGGAGCGCGCCAGGGCATCGCTCCTGCGCGTGGGCTGGGACGCGCCGCGCCTCGCCGCCGCCGGCCTCGACGACGCCGTGCGATCGGGCAGGACCTTCCTCACCGACGACGTCGCCGCGGCGATCGCGCACCCGGCGACGGAAGTGGTGATCGACGCCACCGGCAGCCCGGCCGCGGGCATTCGCCACGTGCTCGCCTGCTGCGCCGCCGGCAAGCACATCGTGATGGTGAACGTCGAAGCCGACGCGCTGGCCGGACCGATCCTCGCGCGCATGGCGCGCCAGGCCGGCATCGTCTACTCGCTGGCCTACGGCGACCAGCCCGCCCTCATCTGCGAGCAGGTGGACTGGGCGCGCGCGGCCGGCTTCGAGGTGATCGCCGCCGGCAAGGGCACCAAGTACCTGCCGGCCTATCACGCGTCCACGCCGGAGACGGTGTGGGGCCACTACGGCTTCGCGCCGGAGATGGTGGCCAAGGGCGACTTCAACGCGCAGATGTTCAATTCGTTCCTCGACGGCACGAAGAGCGCGATCGAGATGGCGGCGGTGGCCAACGCGACGGGGCTGCGCGCCGCCCCCGGCGGGCTGGAGTTTCCGCCCTGCGGCGTCGATGATCTCGCGCGCGTGCTGCGCCCGCAGGCCGTTGGCGGCCACCTGCACCACCGCGGCCAGGTGGAGGTCGTCTCCAGCGTCGAGCGCGACGGGCGCCCGGTGTTCCGCGACCTGCGCTGGGGCGTCTACGTCACCTTCGCCGCGGGACACGAGTACGTGCGCCGCTGCTTCCAGGAGTACGGCATCGTCACCGACTCCACCGGCGAGTACGCGGCGATGTACAAGCCCAGCCACCTCATCGGGCTGGAGCTGGGGATCAGCGTGGCGAGCGTGGCGGTGCGCCGCGAGGCGACGGGCGCGGCCACCGGCTTCCGCGCCGATTGCGTGGCCACCGCCAAGCGCGACCTGAAGGCGGGCGAGATGCTCGACGGCGAGGGCGGCTGCACGGTGTACGGGAAGCTCGTGCCGGCCGCCGACTCGCTCAGGGCGGGCGCGCTCCCCATCGGACTCGCGCACCAGGTGAAGCTGGTGCGGGACGTGGCGGCGGGCAGGGCCGTGGCGTGGAGCGACGTGGCGATCGACGCGAGCACGGAGGCCGTGCAGATCCGCCGCGAGATGGAGCGGGAGGGCGCGGCGGCATGAAGAAGGAGACGAAGTTGATCCACGGCGGGCGCACGGCGGCGCACCCGCCGGCCACCGTCAATCTTCCGGTGGCGCGCGCCTCGACCGTGCTCTTCGCGAGCCTCGGAGAGCTGGCCGCGACGCAGAAGCAGTTCGACGCGGGCGAGCCCATCGCCACCTACGGCATCGTCAACATGCCGCAGCGCAACGCCTTCGAGGAACTCGTCTGCGCGCTGGAAGGCGGCCACCGCGCGGTGACATTGCCCTCGGGGCTTGCCGCGGTGGCGGTGGCCATCCTGGCGGTGGTCAAGGCGGGCGACCACGTGCTGATGGTCGATTCCGTCTACGGACCCACGCGGCACTTCTGCGACCACACGCTCGCGAAGTTGGGCGTCGCGACCAGCTACTACGACCCGCTCGCGAGCGGCGAGCAGGTGGCCGCGCTCATGCGGCCCGACACCACGGTCGTGTACGTGGAAAGCCCCGGCTCCCTCACGTTCGAGATCCAGGATGTCCCGGCCATCGCCAGGGCGGCGCATGCGCGGGACGCGTTCGTCATCGCCGACAACGCCTGGGGCACCGGCCTCTACTGCCCGGTGATGGACTACGGCGTCGATCTCGTGGTGCAGCCGGCGACCAAGTATCTCGGCGGGCACTCCGACGTGATCCTCGGCGCGGTCGTGGCCAACGCGCGCGCCTGGCCGCTGTTGCACGCGGTGTCGCGCGACCTCGGCCAGACGGCGAGCCCGGACGACATCTTCCTCATGGTGCGCGGCATGCGCACGCTGGCGATCCGCCTCGAGAGGCAGGGCGCTGCCGCGCTGGAGATCGCGAATTGGCTGCAGGGTCGTCCGGAGGTGAAGCGGGTCTTGCACCCGGCGCTCGCGAGCGACCCGGGGCACGCGCTCTGGAAGCGCGACTTCCGCGGCTCCTCGGGACTGTTCGGCGTCGAGCTGCAACCGTGCACGCGCGAGCAGGTCGCCGCCCTCATGGACCACTGCGTGCACTTCGGCATCGGCTACAGCTGGGGCGGCTTCGAGAGCCTCGTCATTCCCGCCAACCTGCGCCACGGCCGCCAGGTCCGGCCCTGGGACGGCGGGCCGCTCATCCGCCTGCACATCGGCCTCGAGGATCCGGCGGACCTGATCGCCGACCTCGACGTCGCGTTCTCGCGCTGGCGGGCCGCCGCCTGAGCGCATGACGCCGGAGCTGCGCGAGGCGCTCGAGGGCGCCGTGATGGAGGCCACCGGCGCGGACTGGTCGCTCGTCGCCGCGGCACCGGTCTCCGGCGGCTGCATCCACACGGCGTTGCGCCTCGAGGGCGAGGACGCGGGCGGCAAGACGCAGCACTTCGCCAAGCTGGCGGAGACCGGGCGCGCCTCCCTGCTCGTCGCCGAGGCCGAGGGGCTCGGCGCCATCCGCGCCGCCGGTCGGCTCCGCGTGCCCGCGGTGATCGCCCAGGGCGATGACGGCGAAACGGCGTGGCTGATCCTCGAGTGGCTCGACCTCGCGCCGCTGGATGCGGCGTCCGGCGCGAAGCTGGGTGCCGCCTTGGCCGCGCAGCATCGCCTGCCGCAGGCGAAGTTCGGGTGGGCCAAGGACAACTTCATCGGCGCTTCCCCGCAGGCGAACGGCTGGAGCGAGGACTGGCTCGCGTTCTGGCGCGACCGGCGCGTCCACGCGCAGCTGCGCATGGCGATGACGAAGCGCTATCCCGCGAAGATGATCGATCGCGGCGAGCGCCTGCTGACCGACTGCGAGGTGTTCTTCCGCACGCACCGGCCGGCGCCCTCCTTGCTGCACGGCGACCTGTGGGGAGGCAACGCCGCCGCGCTGGCCGACGGGGTGCCGGCCGTGTTCGACCCGGCCGTCTACTGCGGCGATCGCGAGGCGGATCTCGCGATGACGGAACTCTTCGGCGGATTTCCGAAGGACTTTCATGCGGCCTATCGCAACGCCTGGCCGCTCGACGACGGCTACGCGGTGCGGCGCGACTTCTACAACCTCTACCACGTCCTCAACCACGCCAACCTCTTCGCCGGCGGCTACGTGGAGCAGAGCGCGCGCCTCATCGAGCGGCTCATCGCCGAGATGCGGTAGCGATGCGGCTCGTCGTGGCCAAGTGGACGCTGGGTCCGCTGCTCCTCTTCCAGGGCGGGCGCGTGCGGAAAACCGCGCTGGTGCTTCCGGAAGCGCCCGGTGCCCGCGAGGGAGTCACGGGAGAGGGCGCGCCACTGCGCCTGCTGGTGCTGGGCGATTCCGCCGCGGCGGGGGTGGGCGCGGCCACGCAGGACGAGGCACTTACGGGGCGGATCGTCGAGCGGCTCCGCGAGCGCTTCCGCGTCGAGTGGCGCCTGGTCGCGCGGACGGGTGCCACGACGGCCTCGACCACGCGCCACCTCGAGCGCATCGCACCCTTCGCGACCGATGCGGTGGTGACCTCGCTGGGCGTGAACGATGTCACGGGAGATGTCGGCGTCGCCCGCTTTCTCGCGTTGCAGGCGAGCCTGCACGCGTTGTTGCGGGAACGGTTCGGCGCGCGGCTCGTCCTCGCCTCGGGGCTCCCGCCGATGGGATGCTTTCCCGCGCTGCCGCAGCCGCTGCGCTGGTACCTCGGCGCCCGCGCCCGGGAGTACGACCGCGGGCTTGCCCGGGCCTTGCCGGGCGGCGGTGGCGCGGAGTACCTTCCGCTCGCAGGCGAGCTGGATGCCGGGCACATGGCGGCTGACGGATTCCATCCCGGCCCTGCGATATACGAAGCCTGGGGCGCTGCGGCGGCCGGGCGAATCGCGCAGCGATTCGGCCGGGCGACGGCCGCGGCGTGACCCCGTGTAGGGAACCCATCGACGCGACAGGAGGAACCCATGCAAGGCAACCCGGTCTGCTGGTTCGAGATCTACGTCCAGGACATGCCCAGGGCCCGGGCCTTCTACGAGGGCGTCCTCGGGACGACGCTGGCGAAGCTCGACAGTGGCGACCTCGAGATGTGGGCGTTCCCCATGGACCCGGAAAAGCCGGGTTCCGGCGGCTCCCTCATCCGGATGCCCGGCTGCCCGTCGGGCGGCAACGGCACGCTCGTCTACTTCGCCTGCGAGGATTGCGCCGTGGAGGAGTCGCGCGTCGCGAAGTGCGGCGGCCGCGTCGAACGCCCGAAGTTCTCCATCGGCCAGTACGGCTTCGTCTCGCTCGCCGTCGACACGGAAGGGAACATGATCGGGCTCTACTCCCGCAAGTAGCGCGTACCATGAGTGCAATGCCGCTCTTTCCGAAGGGGCGGCCGTTCGCAACCACCGGGGTGCCGCTTGCCAGGCTACAAGGTCGAGACGAACACGCAGCGCATCGGCAGCCTCGACTACCGGCTGCGCTCGCTGACGGACCGGCAGCAGTATTCGGATCCTCATGGAGAAGCCGAGCGGGCCGGCGTTGCAGCCGCTTCCTGGCCCATGTTCGGCGTGCTGTGGCCGGCGGGTGTCGCGCTGGCCGAGGCGATGAGCGTGATCCCCATCGCGGGCAGGCGCATCCTGGAGGTCGGTTGCGGACTCGGGCTCGCCAGCATCGTGCTCAAGCGGCGCGGCGCGGATATCACCGCGAGCGATCATCATCCGCTGGCGAAGGAGTTCATGCGCCACAACACCGACTTGAACGGCCTGGCGCCGATTCCGTTCTGCCAGGCGTCCTGGGGCGGCCCGGACAACGGCATCGGCAGGTTCGACCTGCTGATCGGCGCCGACGTCCTCTACGAGCACGACCATCCGCGGATACTGGCGGCCTTCCTCGCGCTGCACGCCAATCCGACCGTCCAGTTCGTGATGGCCGACGCCGGGCGCGGGCACTGCGGGCGCTTCAATGCGCGCATGGAGGCACAGGGCTACACGCGCGTGGAGAAGCGGGTCCGGCTCGGGGACGGGTGGCCGCCGGGGGCCGGCGGAAAGATCCTCACCTACGACCGGCACTGAAGCCCGGTTGATTTCCCGGGCGGCGAGGCGGGGCGGGCCTGTGTACGATATTCCATCCGCCTGCCGTCGCGCGGCAACCGGGATGTCACCAGGAGAACGCCATGCACGATTCGGTCACCCAGGAAGAACGGGTCAAGTGGACGCGGTGGTTCGCCATCGAGTGCAACAACCGCGCCTGGAAGCTGGCGGATTGCCTTTCGCGAACGCCGGCCGAGGACGAGGAGATGCTGCACGCCGCGCACGCGGCGGCGCTGCACTGGAACGAGGTCGGCACGCAGCTGAACCACATGCGCGCGACGATGCTGCTCGGGCACGTCCACGCCCTGCTCGGCGACGGTGCGCGCGCGAAGCGGTATGCGCAGGAGGCCTTCGACCACGTCATGGCCCACGACAGCCCGCCGTGGGAGGTGGCCTTTGCCCACGCGGTGCTGGCGAATGCCGCGGCCGCGGCACACGATCGCGCCCTGCACGCGCGGCACTACGAGACCGCCCTCGCCGAGGGCAATGCCCTGCCCGACGCGGAGGAACGCACGATCTTCGAGGCGATGTTCAGGACCGTGCCCGCCCCGCCATGAGCCAGGTCGCGTACACCAGCCACGACGACCTGCCCGGGGAGGAAGCGAAGGTCGTCGACGCGGGCCTCGATGCCGCGAACAATGCCGCCGCACCGCTGCACGAGGTGCGCCCGATGTCCTGCTTCGCGCGGCTCGCCTCGGGCGAGGTCGTGGGCGGCGCGATCGGCCGCTCCTGGGGCCCGTGCTGCGAACTGCAGCAACTCTGGGTCCATCCGGACCACCGGCAACATGGCATCGGCTCCCGTCTGGTCCGCGAGTTCGAGGCGCTGGCGCGCTCGCGGGGCTGCATCACGGCCTACCTCGAGACGCTCAGCTTCCAGGCGCCGGGGCTGTACCGCTCGCTCGGCTACGAAACGAGGTACGAGCACGCCGTCTATCCGTACGGGGTCGTCAAGTACATGATGGTCAGGAGCATCGGCTGACGCGGTGCTGCGCGAATGGCTCGCGACCTTCTGCCTGCCGGAAGGCCCGGACCACGTGACGTTGCGCCGCGGCCTGGTCGATGCGAAGTTCCTGACCAGGAACAAGGCGGGCTCGGCCTACACGGCTACGATGGGTCGTGTCGGCGAGGTGGTTGCCGGCGCCGCGCGGGATGTGGTGCCGGCCGGCATCCTCGAGGAAATCCGCCGCGGTCGCGAGACCCGCAAGCGCGACCGTACCGGGCGGCAGGCATGTTGAGGAAACCGCCATGGATCACGAGCAACTCATCGTATCGGCAGCGCGCCTGGTCGAGCTCGCGGGAGTTGCCGTCCTGCTGCTGGGCGCGCTGGTGGCCGCCGGCGCCTTCATCAGGCGAGTCACGAAACAGGTGACGTTCCAGGAGGCCTACCACGGGCTGCGCGCCGACCTCGGCCGCGCGATCCTCCTGGGGCTGGAGCTCCTGGTGATCGCGGACATCATCGGCACCGTCGCGATCAAGCCCACGTTCCAGAATCTCGGGGTGCTCGCGGCCATCGTGGCCATCCGCACGCTGCTGAGCTTCACGCTGGAGCTGGAGGTGAGCGGGCGCTGGCCCTGGCAGCGCGAAGACGCCCCGCGGCCGGCGCACGGCGCCTGACGAGGCGACAGCGGGGTCCGCGCGGACCCCGGGGAGCCGATCAGGCGATCTGCGCGTTCATCGTGCGCAGGCGATCGGCGAATGCGCGCAGCATCGCCATCGCGAACGCGGGCTCCACCTTGACGGCCTCCATGAGCGAGGCGCGGTCGATGGACAGCAGCTCGCACTCGGACTTCGCCGTGGCGGTCGCGGAGCGCGGCGACTGGTCCACCAGCGCCATCTCGCCGAACGTGCCGCCCGGACCGACCGCCGCAACCGCCTTGTCGCGCACCGTGATCGCGACCGTGCCGGTCTTCACCACGTACATGTAGGCGCCCTTCTGGCCCTCGCGCATGATGACCGACTCCGGCCAGTAGCGCGTCGTGGCGGAGCGCGGCAGCGTCTCCTCGAGCTTCCGCAACAGCATCTCGTCGAAGACGGGCGCCTCGCCCTGGCCGGTGCGCAGCGCAATGTTGCGCGCCGCGATGCGTGCCGTGACGAAGCGCAGCCGGTCGAAGATCACGCTCATGAGCATGAGGGCGAACTCGGGGTTGTGCGCCAGCGCGCCGTTGAGCTCCTCGCGGCTCATGGAATAGGTGGCGCAATCGCTCTTCGCCGTCGCGGTGGCGCTGCGCGGGCGCTCGGTGATCACCGCCATCTCCCCGAAGACCTCGCCGGGGTCGACCGTGTCCAGGGGCTTGCCGCCGATGCTCAGCGCGACCTTGCCTTCGGCGATGAAGTACATCCGGCTCGCGGCCCGCATCGAGAAGAGCCCGCCCGCCGCCGCCTTCTCGTCCTCGGCGAAGAGCTTGGCGCCGGCGGCGAAGCGTTCCGAGCGTCCCGACGCCTTGAAGATCTTCGCGGCGATGGCGCTGTCGTAGAACGGGCTGCCGGAGGCCTTGAAGGGTGCGGAAGGCGCGGCCGCGGGGGCCGGTGCAGCCGCGGGTTGCGGCTTGGTGAAGTCCATGTCGTCCATGTGGGCGGGGAAACTGGTGCTCGTTGCGGGATTGGAATTATAGTCCGGCGTGACCCCCATCCCGACTGCCGGAAGGAATCCCATGCTCCGCAATGCGCTCGCCGTTCTCGCCGTTGCTTTACTCGGCGCCTGTGCCAGCGCCCCCATGGCGCCGCCCGCCGCCGTCGCCGACCTGGCGCCGACCGGAAAACTGCGCGCGATCATCAACTATGGCAACCCGAACCTCGCGCGCAAGGACGCGGCCACGGGGGCTCCGTACGGCATTTCCGTCGACCTGGCGCGCGAGCTGGCGCGGCGCCTCGGCGTCGAGGCCGAGCTCGTGACGGTGACTTCCGCCGGCAAGTCGGTCGAGGTGCTGGCGGAGAAGCGCGCGGACGTCGGCTTCTTCGCCATCGACCCGGC